>WTCN01000213.1 GCA_013138555.1 Methyloprofundus sp.
CAGTATAATAATATCAATTTCTTTTTTTAAAATCCTCTTTTATGCATTCTATTCCCGATATAACCTTTGTTGGTGGTGGTGTTACAGGTTTATTAAGTGCGCGCCTGTTTTCTATGGCAGGCGCAAACGTCACTATTGTCGATAAAAATAGGATCGGACAAGAGTCATCCTGGGCAGGGGGAGGAATTTTATTACCTTTATACCCCTGGCGGCAGGCAGAGGCTATTAGTCAGCTTGTAATGCCTAGTATAGCGGCCTATCCTGAGTTAGCGCAGGAATTGATTGAATCAACAGGGCTGGACCCTGAATATATCATCAGCGGTCTATTAATGACTCAGCTGGCTGATTTAGACAAAGCTCAGGACTGGTGTCATCGTTATTCCGTTGAATCTTGCCCGGTAACGGCAGAGCAACTGCAATATTTTCCGCAGATAGATGATCAATCACTGTATTTACCAGGTATTGCACAGGCAAGAAACCCCCGTTTACTTAAATCACTTAAACAGGATTTAATTCAACGAGGGGTGAAGGTGATAGAGAACTGTGATATAGAAGAGATAAGCTTAAAACATAATCATGTCACAGCAATAGCCAGTAAATCCGAAGTATTAGCAGTGAATCAATTGGTCATCAGTGCAGGGGCCTGGACAGCAAATTTATGGGCACAGCTATTAGGTAATTATACTGCAACAACCCAGCCTGAAATTTTTCCAGTCAAAGGGCAAATGATAATATTTGATGCGCCTGTTAATACGCTTGATACCATGGTGCTAGAAAATGATCGCTATTTAATTCCACGCCAGGATGGAAAAATATTATGTGGTAGTACCGTTGAAAGTGCAGACTTCGATAAAACGACATCAGAACGGGCGAGGCAGTCTTTGGCAGCTTTTGCCAGACAATTATTCCCTGCCTTAGAGTCCGCACCGATTACTCATCATTGGGCAGGCTTGCGCCCCGGCACTCAGCAAGGCATTCCTTATATTGATAATCACCCGGAAATAAATAATCTAGCAATTAGTGCAGGACATTTTAGAAATGGTTTTGCCATGGGGCCTGCATCGGCACAATTGCTATATGAAATAATAACTAATCAGGCAAGTGCATTAGATTCAGCGCCATACCGATTATCTGCCAAGCATTAAAATTATGAATTATTACCCACTTGTAAAACCCTTACTGTTTAAATTAGATGCAGAAACTGCACATTATTTGACTTTAAAATTACTTAAACTATCACATAACTGTGGTCTGGATAGTCTCCTCAACCCGAAGATGATTACTCAGCCGCTGACCGTGATGGGCTTAAATTTCGCTAATCCCGTTGGTTTGGCAGCAGGTTTAGATAAAAATGGCGACTATATTGATGCTTTAGCTGCTTTAGGCTTTGGTTCTATAGAAATTGGCACCGTCACCCCGCGCCCTCAGCCCGGAAATCCTAAGCCACGCTTGTTTAGGTTGCCTAAACATCAGGCGATTATTAACCGCATGGGCTTTAATAATCAAGGTGTTGATTATTTATTACAGCAAGTAGAAGCAAGTCAATACCAAGGTATTTTAGGGATAAATATTGGCAAAAATTTTGATACACCGATAGAAAAGGCAACAGAAGATTATTTAATCTGTTTGCGTAAAGCTTATTTAGCCGCTAGCTATATAACGATAAATATTTCTTCACCGAATACTAAAAACCTGCGCCAATTGCAGCAAGGTGATGAAATTAAAAAGCTACTCTCTGCACTAAAAGAAGAGCAGCAACAATTACAGGCGCAACACAATAAATACACACCTATTGCAGTAAAAATAGCACCTGATTTGAGTGATGAAGAAATCCGCCATATTGCAGGACTGTTAAGGGAGTTTTCTATTGATGGTGTGATCGCGACGAATACAACAATAGAACGTAGTGCACTACAGGGTCACCCCTTAGCTGATGAAGCCGGCGGTTTAAGTGGTACACCTGTTAAGCAGAAATCAACGCATGTTGTTGCACGTCTGGCTGATGAATTGCAAGGAAGTCTTCCTATTATCGCTGCGGGGGGAATTATGAATCATAATGATGCGCAGGAGAAACTTGATGCTGGCGCGAGTTTAGTACAAATATATAGTGGCCTCATTTTTCAAGGGCCTTATTTAGTGCATGATATTATGCAGGGCTGGGTAGAATAGTGGTGCAGTACTGAGACCTGAATAACGTGTGCATACGCCTAATTATTGTTTAGGTAATTCGTAATAAATAAAATATCCAAATCTGGTTCCCATGCTCCGCGTGGGAACGCAGAGCGTTCCCTTGATGAATTCCCATGGACGCTGTGGGAACCAGGAGGTATATTATTTATTGTGAGTTAGCTTACTCAATGACGTACTAATGAGCTAAAACTTGCTCTATAGATAATCCTTTATTTTTATTTTCAATGAATTTACTATTTTTAATTATTGCTTTTACTGCTCTAGGTGGTGTATTAAGCGTTTTAGCAGCATCTGTTTTTTTGTTATTGTCTGATGAAGCTCAAGCCAGGGTTTTACCACATGGCGTGAGTTTTGCAACCGGCGCTTTATTGGCTGTTGCATTCTGGGGCTTGATCCCACATGCTTTCGAAGAGGTAGGGACAGAACAGATACAGACCTTGTCTGGCACCATTATGCTGGGCTTATTGCTGTTTTTTATTTTAGAAAAGCTCTTGATCTGGCGGCATTGTCACTCAGGAAGCTGTGAAGTACATAGCGATATGGATGAGCATAGTCATGGGCATTCCCATGGCTCTCATAAATCCGCAGGTGCGATGATTATCATTGGCGATAGCATTCATAACTTTGTTGATGGCGTGTTGATTGGCGCAGCATTTTTAACCGATGTAAAACTCGGTATTGTCACCAGCCTGGCGGTAGCTGCACATGAAATTCCTCAGGAAGTCGGTGACTTTGCGATTCTGCTACACAGTGGTTACTCGAAAGCAAAAGCATTGCTGTATAACGTACTGGCAAGTTTAACGACGGTTATAGGCGGTGTTTTAGCCTATTATAGTCTGGGAGATTTGCATGATATCCTGCCGTATTTTTTAGCGATGGCATCCTCTAGCTTTATTTATATTGCCGTGGCGGATTTAATTCCTACCTTGCATAAAAAAACAGATATAAAAACCTCGCTTAAACAAATTGCGCTTATTTTTGCAGGGGTATGCTTAATTGTTTCATTGCACGGTTTTGCGCATGATATACAGCTTGATGGCGTAGAAAGTGAAGCTGCTCATTCACATCACTGATGAACATAAAAATGTAGTTCAATAAATATCGATTAGCACTAAAATGTTGACTTAGCTTATCAGCGCTTCGCTAGATAAGCTAAGCCAACGACACTTTTTCAACGTCTTTATTATGTTCCCATTGTATGCATTATGTTTGTCTCAAAAGGACTTTAATGAAACAAAAACTGGAAAAAACTTTTAAGCTTAAAAGGGTCTACAGCAAGTTATCCATTTGGGCCTGAAGTGCTCGTGTATAAAGTCATGGGAAAAATGTTTGTGCTGCTTGCAGAAGATGAAAATACGCCACGCATCAATTTAAAATGCGCACCTGCCGATGCTGAAATGCTGGTAAGTGAATATGAATCAAAGACACTGGATAACTGTTTCGCTTATCGGGGATGTGCCAGAAGATATGCTGGTTGATTTGATTAATGACTCCTATGCTCTCGTAGTCAGCAAACTGACTAAGTCGGATAAGACATTGCTTGCTGGGCGGTAAGGCGTGTTACGCTAGCCTCGTTCCCAACGCTCCGTGTGGGAATGCATACGGGAACGCTCTGCGTTCCGTGACGCAGAGCGTCGGTCTATGCATTCCCATGCAGAGCATTGGAACGAGAACAATATTAACATAGGATGTGCTGAGGAACGAAGTGCATCAATGGCCGCAAGATGCGCTTCGTTCCTCAGCACATCCTATGATTCTCGCCTTAACTTAATGACAGTGATATTTAGTGTTACGGAACGAAAATCGCTCTCACTCGGGTTGTTAGAAACG
>WTCN01000273.1 GCA_013138555.1 Methyloprofundus sp.
ATTCGATTTGTGAATAATCAGCGGCCACAATTTTATAGCCTTCAGGCGCAATAAATGCCTGACGAATTCTGCGCCCTTCTGCACTACGCACAGGGATGTTTTGTAAATTAGGGTTAGAGGATGATAAACGGCCTGTTGCAGCGACGGCCTGATGATAAGAAGTATGTACACGCCCTGACTTGCTACTTACCTGCAGTGGCAGTTTATCTGTATAAGTCGATTTCAGCTTGCTCATACTGCGATGCTTTAAAATTAGCCTAGGCAAGGGGTAATCTTCAGCCAGTTCCTGCAAAACGGACTCTGCTGTTGATGGCTGGCCTTTCGGGGTTTTCTTTAAAACCGGGAGATTTAACTGATCATACAGGATCGTTTGAATTTGCTTGGGCGAAGCAATATTAAAGCTTTGTCCCGCCAGGTCATGAGCTTGCTGCTCTATCGCCATAATATGATTAGCCAACGCCATACTTTGCTGTGCCAGCATATCACTGTCCAGCAACACACCCTGACGTTCCATGCGGGATAATACACCTAGCACAGGGATTTCTATCTTTTGATACAAATCGACTAACGCCTGATGCTCTGCCAATTTTGGAGCCAGAACATGATGCAAGGCTAAAGTAATATCCGCATCCTCTGCTGCATATTGCGTTGCCTGCTCGACGGGAACTTCTGCAAAACCAATCTGCTTAGCCCCTTTACCTGCAACATCTTCATAATGAATAGTTTCACGCTGCAAATAGGTTTTCGCAAGATCATCCATATTATGCTTAGTCAGGGTGCTATTGATAACATACGATTCCAGCATCGTATCCTGTGCGATACCTTGTAACTCAATCGCATAATTAGCCAGGACATTCGCATCATATTTTAAGTTTTGCCCCACTTTTGCCTGCGCCGGATCTTCTAATAAAGGTTTTAGCCTCTGTAAAACTTCATCTCGTGGTAATTGTTCAGGCACACCCGGGTAATCGTGCGCTAAGGGTACATACGCAGCCTCCCCCTCTTGCACCGCAAATGACACCCCCACAATCTCCGCCTGATTATAATCAAGACTCGTCGTTTCAGTATCAAACGCAAACAATGCTGATTTTTTTAATTTATCCAGCCAAGGATCAAACTGCTCCCAGCTAGAAATCATCGTATAATCTACATCGGCAGTATCAACAGTGACTTCCTCAGCTTCAGCCATCTCCGGCACTGCCTGAGCTAATGGAGCATTTTGTAACATTTTTGACCACGCCGAAAAACCTAATGCTGCCACTTGCTCTTGTAGCACGATATTATCTACTGGGCTACAACGTAAATCATCCAGCTGATACGCTAAACCCAGATCACATTTAATGGTCGTGAGCTGCTTGGAGAGCGACAATTGATCCAGACTGGCACGTAAATTTTCACCTACTTTGCCTTTAATCTCATCGGCACAAGCCACTAGATTCTCTAGTGTCTGATATTTATTCAACCATTTTGCCGCCGTTTTCGGGCCTACTTTTGCGACACCAGGAATATTATCGGCACTGTCCCCCATTAAGGCTAAATAATCGATCATCTGCGCTGGCGTTACACCAAATTTATCCACAACACCCTGCACATCCATAGTCGTATTAGACATGGTGTTTTCTAAAGTCACCTGCTCGGTAACTAACTGTGCCATATCCTTGTCGCCAGTTGAAATAACCACCTTAAACCCTTGCTTAACCGCTACCTCCGCCAACGCCCCTAAGACATCATCCGCTTCTACCCCTGACTCCATGATCAAAGGTAAGCCCATCGCTCGAATTAAATCGTGCAGTGGCGCAATTTGCACCCGCAGATCATCTGGCATAGGCGGACGATGGGCTTTATATTCACTATAGAGTTCATTTCTAAAGGTTCCACCAGGCGCATCAAACACCACGGTAAAATACTCAGTCTTATGATCCTTCATTAAGCGCCGCAACATATTTGCGACCCCAAAAATCGCATTCGTTGGCATGCCTTCCGCATTACTTAAAGGCGGAACAGCATGATAGGCCCGAAAAAGAAAAGACGAACCGTCAATCAGCAGCAGTTTTTTTTGCATAAGCTTATAAATTATTGAATGATTCGGTCACTGATTCAGCCTCAAGCTTTTCTTGCTGAGACAGATAAGAGCCTCCAACAACAAATGCCATCAATAGCACAAAAATAATGGAAGCAGTATATCTCACCTTCTTACTTGTTACATAAACACTCATTGATCACCCCTTAATTCACTGTCAATAAGATGATTATCCCTGATTTATCGCTTAACTAAAAGTAAAGCCACTTAATTACCCCTTCGCTATTCTATTTTTAACAATAAGCCCAGCACACAGGGTCTGCTGAGGCATGAAGTTCATCAGAAATAAAGAGTTCACACCATCACTAAAAACCCTCTATATAGTATTTTAAATTTTATCAACCACTACATATTGTGCTATTATGCGCATCCTTAAAAAATAAATCTAGCGCATATCAGTAAACTATTGGCGATTACCCCTGCTACAAAAGGACGGTCGCGATATACTTTTTTGAGCAGCCTAATTATGCACCAACCCAATACCAGGATGAAATATGAGCAACCAGCAACACACTGATTCGGATGCAATAGTGGATATTCCCTTACAAGATGCTTCAACCGATATATGGGATACAAAATATCGCTTAAAAACCAAATCGGGTGATGCCATTGATGGCAGTATTGATGAAACATTTCAACGCGTCGCCAAGGCTTTATCCAATGTTGAAAAAGGGAAAGCCAAACAGGACAAATACTATCAGGAATTTTTATGGGCTTTACGTCAGGGTGTTATCCCTGCTGGGCGTATTATCTCCAATGCGGGAGCACAGGAACACAAGCCAGCGACTTCGACAATTAATTGTACGGTATCGGGTTCGATTGTCGATTCTATGGATGATATACTCGCAAAGGTGCATGAGGCGGGGCTTACGCTCAAGGCTGGATGTGTTGCACCTGATACCTTAGTGGTGACTGAGCAAGGCTATGTGACTGCTGAGCAAGCTGTCACAGAAGCACACCAACAGATTTTAAGTTACGATAAACAAACTGGGTGTTTTGAAATGCGCTCCATTCAAAAGCATATGACAACCCATGTGCCTCAGGATGAAAATATCGAAATCACATCACATTTAGGCTGCTTGACCACCTCTATTAAACACCCCGTGCTGGTTTATAGAGATGAGAAATTGCAATATGTACGAGCAGATGACATTAGTGCGACTGATGCACTCGTTCATCATCAACTACAATGGCAGGCAGACAAAAAAACAGCTCTAAAAGCCTGGTTTGCAGGCGCGCATTTAGGTGATGGCTCAGCCTATGAAAAGAAAATAAACTACTCGCCTTTACGTAAAAAATGGCAACAAAAAGCGGAAATTCATGGCAAACGCCTGGTCTTTAAAATTCGCGCAGCAGAAAGAGAAGTCGTTGAACGTTATGCCTTGTTTTTTGAAAAATTTTATAATTGTCATGCCAAAGTCGTTAGCACAGTTACGCCTAACAACACCCCTGTCTGGGATTTCACTGTTGCGAGCTTTAAAGCCAGTGCCGCGAGTGAATTGATTGATCAACAAATCGGTAAAAAAACGCACTCATTAAAAGTTCCATTATGGATCAAGCAAGCGCCAGAAAAACACTTTTTGCCTTTCTTCGCAGGTTTAATTGATACCGACGGCACAATTAACACTGAGCGGGGAAGTGCAAGCTTTAGCTGTCAAAATAAAGATTTTGCTTACGAAATTCAAAGCTTACTCGCCTTATTTGGTGTTCACGCTGGCATTACTCACAGAAAAGCACGCTCGCATGTTTATAATGGAAATGTCATTAAAGATATAGGCGGATATAGCCTTAAAATTTCTGATTCTGAATTTTTATTATCATTGTCAGCATTTATGGCAGACAGCGGTAAAAAACAGCGTATCAAAGAGCACAAAACTACTGCGGGGCAATATGACCATTATGTTATGACCACCGCCTTAAAAAATGCGCTAGAAAGCTGTGCAACAGAATTGTCACACCTGAAAAAACAGCACAATGGTTTTTATCATAGCAAACATAAGCAAGCGACAGTCAGCCGGGTATATCTCAACCGCTGGGCTGCAACATTTCCTCAGCTACAAGAGCAAATTGATTTTGTACGCCAACTGCGCCCAGTTCAAGACATTAAGCGTCATTTAGACATCGGTGAAACTTTTTATGATTTCACTGTAGAGTCACATAATAATTATTTAGCGGGTAATAATGGCTTAATGGTCATTCATAACTGTGGAATCGGCTATGAATTTTCCACATTAAGACCTAAGGATGCTTATGTTTCCGGTGCAGGAGCCTATACTTCAGGCCCCTTATCCTTTATGGATATTTACGACAAAATGTGTTTCACCGTTTCCTCGGCAGGTGGACGACGTGGCGCACAAATGGCGACCTTTGATATAGGCCACCCAGATGTAGTAGAGTTTATTCGCGCTAAACGCGAAGATGGTCGTTTACGTCAGTTTAACTTGTCTTTACTGATTACCGCAGAATTTGTCGAGGCAGTAAAGGCAGATAAACCCTGGCTGCTCTCTTTTCCTATTATGCAGCGTGAACTGGAAGAAGATAATCTGGATTTGAATGACGAAGCTCTTGTTCTTTGGCGTGACTTACCCCATACCGAAGGCTATGTTGAAAATGATGATGGTCTGGTTGCCTGTAAAATAACCAAAACAATGCCGGCACGTCGTTTGTGGGACATTATTATGTCTTCAACCTATGATTATGCAGAGCCAGGATTTATTCTGATTGATAAAGTCAATGAAATGAATAATAACTGGTTTTGTGAGGATGTTAGGGCGACTAATCCATGTCTAGCAGAAGGTACACTGGTACACACTCCTCAAGGCTTACGAAAAGTTGAAACTATCAAAGAAGGAGATATTATTTCAACGATTGATGGTTCAGGAGCAGTTGAAACAGTAGAAAAACACGAAAATTTGGCTGTTTTAAAAGTATCGTTTTCCAATGAAAAAGTACTTCTTGCTACTAAAGCACATATCTTTCATACTATTGATGATAATGGTGCTATAAATAAAGATAAGCGTTTAGATGAGCTAGTAGTTGGAGATTTAGTCAGTACATTTGATAATGGGCAATTAGCAACAACTGAAATAATTAGTATTGAAGAAGCTGGCTTCGCTACTGTTTATGACCTATATGAACCAAAATCAGATACATGGGTTACAGAAACAATTGTTAATCGTGGATGCGGCGAACAGCCCTTACCCCCTTACGGCTCATGCCTTCTAGGCTCTATCAATCTAACCCGTTTTATCGAAAATCCATTTACCGATAATGCGTCTTTTAACTGGGATAGCTACCGTAAAACCATCCGAATTTTTACCCGTATGCTGGATAATGTTGTCGAAATTAATGGCCTGCCATTAGAAAAACAGCGTGAAGAAATTGTCTCTAAGCGTCGTCATGGGATGGGATATTTGGGCTTAGGTTCAACATTAACTATGTTAGGCATGAAATATGGTGATAAAGAATCATTAGGCTTTACTAGCGAAGTCACTAAAGTTCTGGCAGTAGAAGGCTGGAAAGAAGCACTTGATCTGGCTAAAGAAAAAGGCACTGCACCTGCATTAGAGCAAACCTTTAAAGTCACGGGGGCAATGCTGCATAAACGCCCGGAAATGATGAAAGACGGCTATAAAGTCGGCGATGAAGTGACAGGTAAGGTATTGCATGCAAAATACAGCCGTTATATGCAGCAACTCGCCAAAGAAGAGCCTGAATTAGTTGCCCAGTTAGCTGAGCAAGGCGCACGCTTTACCCATCACACATCCATTGCGCCTACTGGAACTATTTCACTGTCATTAGCGAATAATGCCAGTAATGGTATAGAACCAAGCTTTGCGCACCACTATTCACGTAATGTAATTCGTGAAGGTAAAAAGAGCAAAGAAAAAATTGATGTTTTCTCCTTTGAGTTACTCGCCTATCGTGCCATGATTAATAGCAAGGCAATGCCATACAGCGAACACAAAGACGAGCAATTACCTGACTATTTTATTACCGCCGATGCCATTACACCGAAACAACATGTCGATGTACAAGCCGCTGCACAGGTATGGATAGACTCATCAATTTCCAAAACAGCCAATGTACCGACCGATTTTCCTTATGAGGATTTCAAGTCAATCTATGAATATGCCTATGATAAAGGCTTAAAAGGCTGTACCACATTCCGCTTTAACCCCGAAGTTTTTCAAGGGGTGCTAGTCAAAGAATCAGACCTGGAAAATACCACCTACCAATTTACCTTGGAAGACGGGCATGTAATGGAATTAAAAGGGAATGAAGAAGTTGAATATGATGGCGAAATGCACACCGCCGCTAATTTGTTTGATGCCTTAAAAGAAGGCTATTACGGTAAGTTCTAAGCAAGATAAAACGATGACCATTAAAATAGATAAAAAAATTGTAGGCTATAAAGTAGTTACTCAAGAAGAAGAAATGCCAGCGGTTGAAGCAAAGCCTCTACTTGATGTTGAGAGTATGCATGAGAACCTGGCGCGTCCTGAAATGTTACTTGGCTCGACCTATAAAATCAAAACACCTCAATCGGAACATGCACTGTATATTACCATCAATGACATGATTCTGAATATGGGCACCGAGCATGAAGAGCGTCGCCCTTATGAAGTGTTTATCAACTCCAAAAATATGGAGCACTTTCAGTGGGTACTGGCATTAACACGAGTTATTTCAGCGGTATTCCGTAAAGGGGGGGATATTACCTTTATGGTTGAAGAGCTGAAAGCGGTATTTGACCCCAAAGGTGGCTATTTTAAAAAAGGCGGTGTTTATATGCCGTCTTTAGTGGCTGAAATTGGTCATGCAATTGAGCTGCATATGAAGCAAATTGGCATGTTAAAAGATCTGGAGATGGATGCACACCAAAAACAGTTTTTAGCTGAAAAGCGCGAAGAGTTTGAAGCGAAGCATGGTGCACAAGACGATGAAAGTAGTGACTTTCCTGAGCAGGCGCAGTTGTGTACTAAATGTCAGACTAAGGCTTTGGTGTTGATGGATGGGTGTATGACTTGTTTGAATTGTGGGGATAGTAAGTGTGGGTAGGGTTTATATCTAGGAGAAAAAGAGAGGGTTCAGGTATTTAAGGCCATTGTTTCTTTTAGTTTTCTATAAGCTTAACTTTGCTTATTAAACACCTAACCTTGAATAAAAACATTCTTTGCATATAACCATTATGGTTGATTTTTAGGAGTTAAAGTGGCACACTATTGTTTGAAAAAAGTAAAAAATGTTGCCCAAAAGGGAAAGATTGAATACCGTGGCAGGAAAGTTCAAAGAGATATTAGCAACCTTGGATATGAACTAAAAGATGTCATTACGTGTTTAATGGCTCTAACTGAGTCTGATTTCCATAAAACATTACGCTATAATGGCAATGATGATATAGATGACGTATATCATATTGAACATTTTAACGCCATTACTGACAGCACTGATGCACTTTATATTAAGTTTTGTCTGGTTAATGGGAATGTAATGATTGATTTAGCTTCATTTCATTTATAAGTGAACATCTCGCCCTAGCTCATTTTTTATTCCATAACTCACTAGATTTTATTTTATCATTGACGCATTAAAACTATCTTTTTAATGTATCAATGATAAACATAAAAAATTTTAGGATAAAACATGTGTCTCTGTAATAAGTGCCAGTCAAATAATATTACTCTAAGCTCTGAATTAGAGGAATATACCTATAAAAACTCCAAGTATTATGTTGAAATTGAATATTCATTTTGTAATACTTGCAACAGAGAGTTTATTTCAAAAAGTCAAATTCTTAACAATGAAAAGAGAGTTCGTGATTCAAAAAAACAAATTGATGGACTTCTGTCGGCCAACGAAATTAAAGCCATACGAGAAAAGCTGCACCTAAGTCAGACAGATGCAGCTAGTATTTTTGGTGGTGGAAAAAATGCGTTTTCTAAATATGAAAGGTCAGAAGTAACCCAAAGTATGGCTATGGATAAATTATTAAGGTTAACACTTGAGGATAGTTATATATTCAAAAGGCTCGTTGATTTGTCTGATATACAGCATGAATCTAAGGGGTAAAATTATTAACTCTTTCCCTTTTGATTGAAGTTCCACACTTGGCTACAAAGAATAAATAGGCCAAAGCTTAAAGGATTCTAATCATGTGCTGAAAAACGGTGGGCAAAAAATCCTGCCCACCCTACCCGGCTTAGTTACTCTTGAAATTAATTCAATTAATTTCCCTATAAGATTAATCCAGTTGGCTTCCTCCCTTTAAAATACGATGACTTATACATTTTATCTTCTGAGGAAAATAGTTGAAATTAAGTGAATTACCAGATTTTCCAGCACTAAAACAACTTGCCGACTCTTTATGGCAGGCAGGGGACACTAGAGGTGCTGCGATTATGATTGGAGCTGGGTTTAGTCGTAATGCAATCTTGCCTTCGCCAATATCTAAAAAACCTCCTTTGTGGGGGGATTTTGTAAAGGCAATGTCGGAGAAGCTTTATCCAAATGAGAACGCTCCAAGTGACCCATTACGACTTGCTCAAGAATACCTAGCTGCATATAAATTATCTTCTTTAGAGGGACTTATACGGAGTCTTGTGCCAGATGAACAATGGAATCCTGGAGAGCTTCACCAGATATTAATTGACCTCCCTTGGAGTGATATTCTAACAACAAATTGGGATACTCTCCTTGAGAGAGCTTCTGAAAATTCTTTATTGCAAAATTATGAGGTAGTATATACTCCTACAGATATTGCTCGAACACGCCCCCCTAGAATAGTCAAACTACATGGAAGCCTGCCTTCCCACACCCCCTTTATTTTTACAGAAGATGATTACCGAACTTACCCTGTTAAGTTTTCTCCATTTGTTAATTTAGTGAGACAAGTTTTACTTGAAAATGACTTATGTTTGATTGGCTTTTCTGGTGATGACCCTAATTTCATTCAATGGACTGGCTGGATTAGAGATGAGTTAGGAGCAAGTGCAAGGCAAATATTTCTTATTGGTCTGCTGAATTTAACACCAGCACAGCGCCAATATTATGAACTACGCCATATAACCCCTATTGACCTTTCACTATTATTTAATCAAGAAGATCAGGTAATTGACCCACACTCAGAAGCGATTAGGTATGTACTAGATTTTTTTAGGGAATCTAAACCAAAACTAAAACATCAATGGCCAGATGAGGAGTTAGAGAAAAAAATAAAGAAAAACCAATCAGACCTAGCTACAAATACAATAACTCTTGGTAAAAATAACAACGCATATAGTGAAACACAACTTGCAGCACAAAGAGTAAGAGACCAGCTAAATTTATTTAAAGAATTACGCAGTACCTATCCAGGCTGGTTAATTTGTCCAAGTGGAATTAGGCGTAAAATACGATACTGCATTGATGCTGTAATTTATGATTTCCCTAAAGCATTTGAGTACTTAGAGAGTGAAGATTCTGCCAGCATACTTTATGAGCTTGCATGGGCACATAATATTGCATACCAGCCTATACTAGATTTTTTGTTGGAATCATTTAATGAAGTTGTAGAAGGTCAATATAGTAGCGAACTGACTATTTATGAACGGAGCTTCGTAGCTTTGGTGTTGTTACGAACAGCACGCGAAAATAGTGATAGTAAAGCATATATTCGTTGGGAAAAATGGTTGCAGGTAAATCAGGTTGAAGGAACAGAAATATGCTCTCAATTAATTTATGAACAGTGTATTAAAGCACAAGATGAGTTGAATTTTGGGTTTATCGAACAGAATTTATCTAAGATTAGCGGTGCTGACCCAGTATGGAACCTTCGGTGTGCATCAATGCATGCGGGGCTAGGAAGTATTGATAGTGCAAAGAGTCTTATAAGGCAAGCAACTAAGGATTTACAAGGGCGCTTGGCAAAAGATAAAAATTCTATTTGGATTTTATCTCGATTAGCATGGGCGGCATTTTTGTCTAGTTCTTTAATAGGGGATACTAAAAATGAAAAAGAAACTTATATTTTTGAGACTGGTGACTGGCCAACTTTTTTTCAAGAGTCAAAATCGGATCCTTGGGATGAATTCAGATATATTGAGCATGAGCTAAATGATGCGATAAATAAGCTACGAAACTTAAAAAGAGCTAATTATCCTAAATTTGATCCAGGAAACTTTTCAGATCAGTCTACTACTCTGCATTTTCAGAGTAATGTAGTTCCTATTAATTATGAACTACATTGTTTAATCAATAATGCTGGAATTCCAATGAGTCTTGGTTATATGGGGCTAACCATAGGGTATCTTCAGCTTTCATTAGAGTTAGAGTCTTGGTGTGACATTGATGCTTTCATTCGAAACTTACGAATTCTATCAAGAGTAGATAAAAAAGTGTTTGATCAATATTTGGGAAGAATTGATGTGGCACGTCTCCCAATGAAGGTAGTTTCTGCATCAGTTAAGGTACTACGTGAAGTTATAGCATTTGGGGAAATAAAGTTTAGGAGTGGTGAAGGTCTGTTTTGGGTGGAAAGAGTGAGAGCTTCCACGGAGTTATTGTCAAGGCTTGTCGTTCGCCTCTCAATCAGAGACGCTAAAGATGTTTTTATTGAAGCTAGTCATTACTTATCTAATTCATTATGGAATCATTGGTGGTTATATGAAAATCTTGGGCATTTAATTCGCCGATCCCTTGAGGCAATACCACCAGAAGAAAGGGCTTTATTGGTATTAGATATTTTAGGGCTACCTCTCCATTGTGAACGTAATATTAATGATTCTGAGCATTACTGGCCTGAAATTTCATGTAAAGAAGAGCTTAAATATGTTGATAGAACAGGGAATGAGGGAGGCTGGAAGAAGAGAGTATCTGAACTCATTGGAATAGTAGAATCCGATGAAAGCGTATCACGTAAGAATGCTGTATTACGTTTAACATATTTACATTTAAATAATTTACTTAGTGACCCTGAAAAGAAGCTTTTTGCTGATGCTCTCTGGAGTCAACAAGATAATAATGCATTTCCCAAAAACACATCGCTTTTACCTCATGTATTCTTGGAACTGCCAGAGCCAACGACTGGAGATTCAGAGCATTTATTTAGGCAGCATTTCTTTGAAAAATTCGATTCAAAATTTTTAAATTCTTATGAATATATTATTACAATTAAAAATGTAGCACGTTTGAGTAATGATTTGAGGTGTACCCCCTCAGTTGAACAGGCAACAGTTATGCTTTCCTGTTTTATAAATAGAGAATCGCCAACAAAAATTTCTTTTTTTAATCAAAGTGATGAGGAAGACATATTACTTTGTATTGGAGGTACTTTAGCCGACTCTATTTTACCCGCTTTTGATTCTGAAACTTGGCCTTCAGATATGAATAATAAACTGGTTGAGTGGATAGAAAATGATAAAACTCCTTCCTCACTTGAAGTTTTACCTGCTTTAGTCAACCTAGATGAAACACAAAAAAGCTTTGCTGAAGCTAAACTTCGTCGATGTTTAGCAAGTCGACAAAGTGATGTAGTTAGTGCGGCTCTTTCTAGTGTTACTCGCTGGATTACACTAATTGACCAGAAGCCAACCGCAGAACCTCTTCCAAGTAGCTTAGTTCGCGCTATAATTGGAAAAGTAGTTAATCGTAAAGCACCAAACCTGCATTTTGCAATTGATATATCAGAATCTCTTGTAACAAGGGGGTTACTGAATGCAGATGAAATTGAAATGCTAATAGATGCTCTTGAGGATTTGTTTAATGAAACAAGTTATATAAATTGGGATGAAACACACCCTGAAACTCACTCACTTACATTTGTTCGAATAAGCTGCATCCTACTAAGCAAAGCTCTTATTGCAGCGGGGCACGATGCACCACAACTTAATTATTGGATAGAAGATACTAAGACAGATCCTGTTCCTGAGGTACGATTTGTCAATGCGTAACTCCTATAATCATATATTTGTTACTCAAGATCAGTTATTGACTCCCCCAAAAACTCAAACCGCTGAAACCGTTTTCCATCACGTTCAACCCTATCAAGAAACATATTAGCTGGTCTTACCCATATATCAGTATCATCTGATATTGAAACATAGACGACCTGCTCCTCTAAGGTTTCAGAATGCTTTGCTATGCCTATTACTTTATAGACATGACCTTTAAAGTGTTTATATATGCCCTTAGGTATATTCATATTTTCCACCCTAAACTTATATTTTTCTGATTTTATGCAGAAATAAGTGATTCTCTACGCTCTTTAACTAGCTTAGGAATAAATTTATTCTTATCTTCCTGATCTTTAAAGCCAAGCCGTTGATACACGTTACCACCGATACCAGGCACTAAATTACCATTACTTTGCATTTCATCATCTACAGCGAAATAAATATATTTAAACTTTTCTGTAAGAATACTTGGAAACTCGCTATTTAATTTTTTTTGAGCACCGGAATGCATAACAGGTGCGACTACAAATATGCTATCAGGCTCTATATCTTGAATAAGATTAGTTAAATTAGTTTTAACAACGCATGCACCTGAGATAATTGACTTTACAATGACAAGTACATTAGCGTTATTTACAGCAGGTTCACAGTATTTTTTTATGATAGGTGCGATAGATAATGCTTGTTGCCGCTGATTCCAGAAACAAGCCAAGGATACATCAGAAGATAAAACACTTAAGGAATCAATAATACCTTTTGCTAAAAAATCAGCATCTTCTACAGTACAAGCAACACAGATATTTTTTTCATCTGTTATTTGTTCAGTTAAAACACTACCCAACTCTTTACCCAACAAATATAAGGCATTGGAATAGTCATTAACGCTTGTTGAGGAGTCTGCTAACTTATCAAGATTAGACATCCCAATATCACTGGCATACTCTGAAAAGTGCCTGCTCATAATAAAATACCTTCTAGTTCATCGAATTGCCTGGGACATTTTGATGCTATCTCTTGTTGAAAGGCAATGAATTCGGTGGAATCAACTGAATAGGGAATGGTTCCTGAATCAAAATCATGATAACGCCAACTAAAATATCCTTTTTCAATTTTAAAACTGAAATGTGTAATTGTTGAAAAAATACGTTCAACTTCAGGAAGTAAATTCACAGCAATATTTGATCTAGCCAAGTAATTTGGAAAGACATTTTCAAGGGTAGACAATAAGCCATTGACTGAAGTTAGTGTTGTTTTCTTATCAACCCAGTGCCCTAAAATAAGCTTAGCTAAGGCTTCTAATTTATCAATGTCATTTGAGAAACAAATATGACTAATTAGTACCTTAAATTCATCATGAATCAATAAAAGGTGATTAATTGTGTCTACTTCTGGAAAAAATATAATATCGGCAAAATCAGCAATATTTTGGGGCACTTTTTTTTGAAGACGAGCTGCCTTTTCTTTATCCGAGCAAACTAAAATGGTACGAGTTATATCAATTCCCAAATTATCATTCAGTACTTTTTGTTTATAAAAGTCATCACCAATAGATTTAAGACCGTTTCCCCAGTTTACTGTTGGTGAGGTTTTTAACTGGAAATGATGTTGAGTATTATGTTTCTGATACTTTATAAGTAAATCATCAACAAAAGCTTCAGCTTGTGCATAAATTTCAATATCCTCCCTGTCATCATTCGTCAATAGTTGAAATAATTGAGCCAATTGCATAACAGAAAAAAAGTCTTCGTAGCGTGAACCCTTTTGATTGGAATTCCCACCTGTTTGCTTGTTAGTAAAATACCTTTCAACATCTGG
This sequence comes from Methyloprofundus sp., assembly GCA_013138555.1. Taxonomy (GTDB): domain Bacteria; phylum Pseudomonadota; class Gammaproteobacteria; order Methylococcales; family Methylomonadaceae; genus Methyloprofundus. The sequence continues at coordinate 13,828 of WTCN01000273.1, forward strand.
ACCAAATAAATTTTCTACCTGCTTTGTATGTGTCATTTTGAAAAATAAATTTAATCCGTATTAAATATTAAGAATCATTAACCTTAAAATAACTTGACTAAGTTAACATTATATACTTACATCAAAAAATAAGCTCACTAAAATTCAGGAGAACACAATACCTAATGGCGAGATTGCAGAAACATTAGCCTCGACTACTATGTTAACAGCATTATTAACTCACTATTTTAAGCATAAATGCACGAATTTATGCCAAGGAATAAAGGGGAAGGAATAAAAGGAACGTTACCTTTTAATTATGTTTTATCATCAAGATAGCATCCCCTTTTTTTAACCCGCTAACACTGCATAAAAAGCTAAGCAATAAAAAATCACCAAAGATTAGGCTTATTTCCAAGGGTTAACTAAACGTAAGCTTTCAATCTTTTCAAAGTCCCGCACATTACGGGTAAAAAGCTGTAAATCGTACTGAAGAAATAAAGAAGAAATAAAGGGGACGCTACCCTTTTTTACATAAAAATTAAGTTATTGTCTATAAATATTTGAAACATAAGTCAATTAAAAGGGTAGCGTCCCCTTTATATTCTTTATATTCCTGTCGACGGGAAGCCCCAGACTCTACTTCCAGGCTCACAGGCATAAAGAATTTTAATATTTTCTTGTTCCTCAAGAGATTTTAAGTTTTCTATGATTTTTTCACGCATTGAACTCCCTCATTAATTCACTGGTTTCTTCATCTATTTTTGATGTATAGGATACAAGCATATGCGTTGTTTCTTCACCACCAGTAAATTAACTCAGTAGCTTTCTGTCGCAGCCAGCTCTCATATTGAAGCAACGGCACACGCTCAAAATACCATATGTTATTAGTGGAGACCGGGGGCTTTGATTTATGAATATTCAGTCAGGAGCAGTGTACATTGAAGTTTAAGAACTTTTATTTTCAATATTGCTAATCATAAATCAAAGACCTAACCCCGATTTTTTGGGAATAAGAATAAAATTAATTTGAATTTTAACCCATTTGGGTCATGTGTTTTGTTTTCAGATGGTGTAGGATTTTTATATGACCAGTTTCGGCCAGGAACGGGCCTTAGGAGTATTTATGCAAACAAGCGCGAATGGTTTTCGTATCTGGTCATTATGGATTGTGATAAAGAAAATGGACCCAATGCCTTTTACGCTTGAAGACTTCTGTATATCTTGATCAGGCAGATGATTCAATTTTAACCAACAAGAAGTTTTAGGGAGAGGGAAACGAGACTCACAGTTTTTCGGCAATAAGTCCAGGCGAATACGCATATTCGTATTTGACTAACACAGGGAGTAATCGCCATAAGCTGTTCGGTATGGCAAGGATAGGAGGAGGTGGTATAAAAATCAGTATATCTCCTCACCAATACAAACTCAGCCACCGATATATTAAATAATTTACCTCTCCTATTTAATAATTCTTCAAACAAAGCAAATGCTGTTCGAGCATTATTGGAGGTTAGTATGAGAAACGTAATATCTATATTCATTCTGTTCAACCTGTTAGCACCGACCTCTGCTTATGCGGAAGCCCCGTATGAAACGAAACCCACGGGAAAGGATGACTGAGGTTCTATTTTCCTATAATCCGGGATCACCTCATGAATGGAGGTTTCCAGAACTCGCCTAAAAGTATAACCACTAAAAAGAAATAAAGAGGAGAAATTTAATGAATCAGAAATCACTTTATGAACGTCTTGGAGGCTATGATGGCATCACAGCTTTCACTAATGATTTACTGTCACGGCTAGAAGGAGATTCTCAACTGGGACGTTTCTGGCAGAACAGGGGAAGCGATGGTATTGCAAGGGAAAAGCAACTGCTAATTGATTATTTGTGCTCAAGTGCTGGTGGCCCGATGTACTATACTGGCCGTGATATGAAAACAACACATAAAGGCATGAAAATCAGTGAAAGTGATTGGAGCGTATTCCTTGGACATGCAGGGGCCACGATGAAAGCTTTACAGATTCCTCCGCAAGAGTGTGGTGATGTGGTTGCTTTTGTTTTGAGCTTGAAAGAAGATATCGTCGAAACATAGCTTAAATAAAAGCATTTTCAGTAGCGTCGCATTTCATAAATTGAAAAAAAGTCCAAGGCTGGTTTTCGGCTTGGACCTACCTTAGAAAAAGTCTATTTCTGCATTATAGATTCTCAGGTAAATAATTTCTATATGCCTGATTGATAGACATAGGATGTGCTGAGGCACGAAGCGCATCAATCGCACAAGATGCGCTTCATGCCTCAGCACATCCTATATAGATTTATAATTATTTAACGTAGAAATTTAATTTCTGAAAGTCTATACAATTAATTTTGAAAAAGTGAGGGATGCCATTTGATCGGTTGCTTTCGTGGGTGGGCTGAAACGGAGCAGGACATGCCGCCGAGCTTGCCGCTAATACGGACAAAGCAAAATTCTATTATTCAAAGCTCATTCAAAACAGTGAAAAAGGGAAAAGCAGCAGACCCATTCTTCATCAGGCAAAATCCTTTCTAGCCAAAGGTTGATTTAAGCTATATTTTTGAATCCGCGAAGCAAAATATAACACTCAACGACTAACTTCGTCTCGTTTCAACGCTCTGCCTCGCGGAACGAGAGCCTGTAACTCGACGACAGAGTCAAACTTTGTCATTTATTAAAAAGCACAAGTCGGCATATGCAATTGAATATCCAGCACCTGGAAACCCCGAGCTAGCTGAAAAAATCTACAATTTATTGCAGGATAGCAAGATTAGATGACAAGCGCGGCTTTGATCATTGCTTTTTTTGCTCATAGAACGGGAGCAGTTGATGAAAAAAATGAAGCATTCGAACATTGGTTTATTGATACTTGTACAAATAATGATATTTCTGCGAGTGAAAGAAAACAACGATTAACTACGTGGATGAATGCTCCTTTTGCAAGATACTGCCACCCTAGAGAGGAACACTTATTACCACTGCATATTTGTTATGGGCTCTCTGGCTCTAGCGCTAAACTAGTCTTTGATGGCAAGGTAGCCGGGAAAAAAGCAAGTGCTTTTCTACGGTAGTTTTATTATTAGGACGTTTAAGCAATTAGAATTCTGGGGACACAATACTTAATTATTATAACTGGGGTCATATTAAATTAAGTTATTCTATCTTCATTTTGAGTTTAATTTGTACCTGACCCAAATTATTTCGCAATGAACCGGCACTCAACCACCTTTACGGCACCTCCTTACACACAACTCCTAAATGAGCCCCTCTAGCTTATGCGCCATTTGGACTCCATAAACACAATCTTGAATACGCCGGAAACCAATCCAAATGCTTTTAGAGCCTGGATCTCCATCTGATTTTC
>WTCN01000132.1 GCA_013138555.1 Methyloprofundus sp.
ACGCTCAATACCGTGTTACGAAATCTTGCGACTTTAGGGGGATTTTTGGGGCGAAAATCAGATGGAGATCCAGGCTCTAAAAGCATTTGGATTGGTTTCCAGCGTATTCAAGATTGTGTTTATGGGGCCCAAATGGCGCATAAGCTAGAGGGGCTCATTTAGGAGTTGTGTGTAAGGAGATGACTTAAAGTACCTGTTTTAATATCGTATGTTGCCCTTTCGGTGCAGTATGAATTTGAACTCTTACAGACTTTATCAGCTAAACTAATACCTTGTTGAAATGCATTTAATGCTAAATCAAACATTTGTACGCTAACTGGTTTATCTATCTTCGTTAAAATATCTATTCCCGTATCACCTATTACGGTTTCATTTTCAATAATAAGCATAGGTGCACACCCAGCAATAATATAAGAGTCTTTAAATTTTGATATTACGGTAAGCCATTCAATATTTTTCTCAAACGTACTTAGCATTGGACCAAAACCATTTTCCGTATCAATTTTAATGTTAATATTTTCGATTTTTTTGGAATAAAATTCCTTTGTTATTTCTATCTCAATAAAGTTATTATCTGAAAATTGACTATTTATAACTTTGAAACTAACAATTATATTATCTTCATACATAAGGTAGTCAGATAGTGCTGTATTGCTACAGCTTCCACTGCTAGAAAATGCAATATTTGGAAGCAATAGAAATAAGAAAAACATAAAATCTTTGACCATAACTTTTACCCTCGTCTTGTGAAATGTATCTACTTACTTTGAATCTATACTGGTACATATCTAAAAACATAACGCCAAAATAAGTGGCGGATAAAAGGGGCATGGCTTTTGCGTCTTTTTGCAAAAGACATGACGCTTTTAGCCGTCCGCTTGATTTTTTTGTTAGGTTTTATTACGTTACAAGTTTGCTTGATATTAACACTAATGAGATAACTATTCCCAGAAGTCCAATGAAAAAAACTATTGGTAATACCCACGCCTTTTTAAACTCAAAATTTTGACAAGCAGGTTCATAAGTTAGCATTTTCTTAACCTGCTGACTAAAAGATGGCTGAGGCTTTATTTCAATTATATTTCCTCTGAAAAATACAGATATAAACAAAAAAGCAAGCCATACAAATAGAAAAATATACAGTGTTTGTACATGAGTGAAAGATAAACCTTCCTTTATCGTTAGCACGCCTTTTTCATAAGGAGCTAATACAAACAGGATGTTACAAGCTACTCCAAATAAAACACTTTCCACTACAAATTGCTCAGAATCATGCTTGAGCTTAACACCACATTTTGGACATAATTTTGACCTAAAACGTAATAATATATTTTCAATTTTAGGAAATTCATGAGCGCAATTAGGACATACTGACATAGAATTAAAACCTAACGATTGCATCAGCCGACACTGGCAGATATTCAACTGAACTCTAACAGCGCAGTGATGCTTAATTTAAAAATGACCTTTATAAAACGAACTGCGCTGCCAGCGGTCGGCTGGATGCTCGTGTTAGGTTTTGTAATGCAAAACCTGATAATAATTTTAAATAGTTTTCTTTTTACTTGAAAACATAAGTCCAGCTAGGCTCAAGCTAACCAATATAAGTGATGTTGGTTCTGGAACTGAACCGACATTTACACCAAAATCAACATTATCCAGAAAATTTCCTGAGCCTACTCCTCCAGCAGAACTAATGGCACTATACGCAAAAACTATATTATTTCCAATAGCCAAAATTGGGGTTTCACCTATATCGGTATAAAATGACCAAGCAGTATTCCCTGTTGTATAGTTTTTTGAAAAAAGTTCGGTATCATCCCCACCACCTATTAAATTATTTATACCAAGGTCAGTAATGGTTAAGTTCATTATGTCGTCACCTGAGCGACCACGATGAGCAAACTGAAAGCCAACCTGTGTAGTGGCTAATATAGGGGAAATAGTTTGAGATAATGTCCCATTTATGAATGCATTAAGCTCTATGTGCTGTGCTCCTTCGTAAGAGGTAACTCCATTAAACCCATCACTCCAAACTTCAAAATGTGTATCTGTTGTTTCCCAGCCTTGAAGTGTACTTATAAAATCAGAACTTGGAGTACCTGGTGTGATACTCGGAGATTCAAATCCTCCATTTATAAGCCCAGCTTGCAAAGCTGTTGAACTTGAAAGCAAGACAAGTGAGAAAATTATTTTTTTCATTATTTTTACCACGCCCATTATTTAAAAAATAAAAAGTTAGATATTGGACGATTGAAGTACCTAACGCCTAAATAACTGGCTGGCGGTGATCGACAGCCTCATTTTAACCACATAGCATGATAATCGATGGACTACAAAAAAGCGGCAAGGCTGCCAGTCCATGTTGATTTTAATTGTTATGTGCTAAATCTCAGTTTCTAATTTATATGCACATGATTTACATTTATAAATTTCAACCTCGTCTGTTCCAGTCGAAGGAGTTAAAAAGTTTTGAATATTTTTAGTAGCAAGACAAGCAGGACAGATTGGGTCGCCGTTTATGATAAATGTGTCTCTTCTTGTCATATCGTGTTTGGACGCGATACTGACTTGAGCTTCTTTTTCACTGATCTTGTTTTCAAGGCGTTCCATTTCCGATTTTACTTCATGGAATTTATTCTTAGCAACGGTGGATTTTCGTTTAAGAATTTCTATCTGGCGTTTAAATTCGGACTTCAAGGCTTGGATCATGTAAATTCCTTTAAATTTTTAGAGAAATGGCTGCCGTTTGGATTAGGTGAGTGGTTTTCGTGGGAGAACAGCCATAAACGTATGCTTTCTGCACATAACAGTTTATTAGACCGAACCCAGACATATTAACATATAAAGAATTCCGCCTATCTACCTTTTAACCTTTTTTTAGACAGAATTCCATACTATCAGAATTACCTAGCGTTCCACCTAATTCGTTTATGTGCTACATTATAACCATCCTCTATCATTGTCAATTATATTTTATGATAAAACCTAATTGGGATGATTTTCATGCCATTCTTTTGAAAAATAAAATCCCTCAAAACCAGCAGTCTTTCTATGTTAAACGTATCGAAACCTTTTTAAGGTTTCTACATAATTCTGATTTAAAAAATCATAGCGGGAGTGATATTAGCAACCCTTCGAATATTAAAGCCGAGAATGTCAGTGATTTTCTTTTGGAAATAGACCGAAAAACTGAGATGAGCAGTTGGCAGTTTCGACAGGTTCTTCATGCTTTAAAATTATTTCTGATTTCCCTTTGTCATTTGCCCTGGGCTAAGGACTTTGACTGGAATTATTGGCAAGATGCGGCAATAAAACTCGCTGACAACCATGCGACTGTTGCGCGTGATTATACAGAGATTCCTGTAAAATCTCCGCTTACTTCACAGACTCCTTCTAAAGCGCTGAGTGCTTCACAGCAAGCACTTTTCAATAGCCTGATCTATATTTTACGAGCGGGAAATTATGCTATTCGAACTGAACAAACTTATGCCGATTGGGTTTTTCGGTTTTTCCAATTTCATGCGACGGTTGACGGCGATGAACTTGGTGATGAGCATGTTAAACGGTATCTTGAATATCTGGCTGTAGAGCGGCGTGTTGCGTCGAGTACTCAGGCGGTGGTATTAAATTCTTTGGTTTTTTTATTTCGCAAAGTGCTGGACAGAGATTTGGATGTCAAAGGGTTTAGGCTGGCGACTAAAGCAAGAAAATTACCCGTGGTTTTAACAACAGATGAGATACGTGCGCTACTCACTCAAATGGATGGACTTTATGGTTTACTCGCTGGACTACAGTATGGCACGGGAATGCGCTTAATGGAATTGATTCGCTTGCGTGTACAGGATATTGATGTCGGTTATCAACAAATCGTTATTCGTAATGCGAAAGGCAATAAAGATCGTTTAGTGCCCTTGCCTCAATGCTATCAGCAACAGTTAATTGATCAAATAGCCTTTGTTTCCCATCAGCATGAGATTGATCTGGAACATGGGAATGGTGAAGTTTATTTGCCGGATGCCTTAAGTAGAAAGCTGCCTAATGCTGCGAAGGCATTAGGCTGGCAATATTTGTTTCCGGCTAGCAGGCATTCTGTCGACCCTCGTTCAGGTGCTGTGCGTAGGCATCATATTCATGAATCGAGCTTGCAAAAAAAAATCAAGCAGGCTGCTACAAATGCTAATCTTTTGAAGCGCGTGAGCTCACATACTTTGCGGCATTCTTTTGCAACGCATTTGCTGGAAAATGGTTATGATATTCGTACTGTTCAGGAGTTGCTGGGACATGCTGATGTTTCGACCACGATGATTTATACTCATGTGCTGAATAAGCCGGGGCTAAGTGTACGATCACCAGCGGATTTGATATAAATTATCCAGCTAATGCATGACTCTCAACCCAGTTCCACCCAAAAATCATGCCAGTTTTTCAATATAATCAATAATAAACTGAATATTACGTTGCCCATTATATTCATTAATATCTAGCTTATAGGCAATTTTTACCTGCCGAATTCCCAGCCAATACTCAGGACGCTCTACAAAAAAAGCAATCGCATCAATCAGTAATTCACTCGCTGGCCGACGCAAGACTAATTTTAGATGTTGCTGACCAACAATCCGTGATTGCA
>WTCN01000054.1 GCA_013138555.1 Methyloprofundus sp.
ATAAGAGATGTTATTCGAGTATTAGCGGAAGATTCTAAAGTCAATATTATCGCAACGCCTAAAGCAGGTGAAAAAGAAGTCACGATTTTTTTACAAAATGTCACTTTAGAAGAGACCATAAAAGCCATTTGTCGTATCAGTCATTTATGGTATCGCCATGACAAAGATGCTCAGGGAACCTATCGACTGATGACGACCGAGGAATATTCACAAGACCTAGTTATCGGCCAGGATGATGCCATTAAGGTTTTTCAGCTGCACAACCCAAATGTCAGGGCTATTGCATCTGCCATTGAGAATTTGTATGCCGACCGTGTAGAGGTCTCTTTTGATGGCGGTAATCAATCGGGCAACTCTGGTTCTGGCGGTGGACGGCGCAATAATTCCAATCGGTTTGGTGGCCGTCAAAGCCAAAGGGGTTCAAGTAGAAATAATGGCAATCGCTCGGGAGGCGGCAATCAGGCTCAAGCGCAACAAATCCCTGATGACTTAAGCATAGAAAAACTCGCTAATTTAGTCAAAGACAGCAATCTAGTGAGGGCTGAAGTGCTGGCCGCTGTTTCAGGCATCAGCAAGCTCATCTATGTGACCATCAATACGGAGCACAATCTGTTAATCGTTAAAACCAGTGATCCTGCGGTGTTAAAGTCTATTGCCAGCCTGGTCGAGCAGCTTGACCGCCGGCAAACCCAGGTTATGCTGGAAATGAAAATTGTGGATATCAAAGTCGGCGAGGATTTTTCTGCATTATTTAACTTTGAACTGACAAATTTAGGCGTTACCGGCTCCAGTACCAATCCTATCGTACTCGGTGGGGCAGCGATGAGCGGCGGTGGTACCCTTGTTTATGAGTATGTCAGTAAACATATCAAAGCCAATATTGAATTATTGGAGCAAAATAATCGTGTCAATGTTATTGCCAATCCTATGATTGTTGCTTCCAACCACCGTCCGGCTAAATTATTTGTTGGTGAAGAGCGTATTATGGTACGCGGCTATTCAGTCGACACCATCGACAGTTTAAATAGTAGTCGCACCATTACCACCCCCGAAACCGAATTGCTGGATATAGGAACGACACTCGAAGTCACGCCTCATATCAACAGTGACAATACCATTCATATCATTTTAAAGCAGGAGCACGGCACCTTAAATGAAAGTGCTGCATTTATCCCTATCACCAACAATAATGGTGACGTGGTAAACCTGCCCGTAGATACCGTGACGACAGCAAAGCTTGAAGGTGAAATTTTTGCCCGCCACGGCTATACCGTCGCAGTCGGTGGTTTAATACGTGACAGTTTCTCTCGAAGCCGTCGCAAAGTCCCTTTTCTGGCAGATATCCCCTATATAGGCAATATTTTTCGATCTACCGTCGATGAAGACAGTAAATCAGAAATGGTTTTATTAATTACCCCGTATATTTTAAATCAAGGTAAAGAGGAGGCGCAGTTTGATCCAACCGGAAAATATAATAAATATGCACCTAATCAATCCTTACATGCCAAGCCCATTATCGAAAATAAATCTAAAACATCGATAGCCTGTGGGGAATACTGCGCACCCGCTAACCTAAGAAATTCAGATTTATGAAATTACTCTCCTCTCTGCTTATGAGTACGCTATTAACTGCCTGCGCTCATGTTGGCCTGGATTCTGAAGCAGATATAGCGGCTGAAAATTGTTATGCCTATCGCTATGGTGATAAACTGCGGCGAATTAATTTTGCTCAGGCGTTTGACTGGTGTCAACGTGCTGCTCATCAAGGTAATGCTAACAGTCAGACACTGTTGGGCGAGCTTTATTATTTAGGCCTGGGGGGTGAACAAGATAGTGAACTGGCAGAGCAGTGGTTTTTAAAGGCCGCTAAGCAAGGCCATGCACATAGCCAGTTTATGTTATATATCATTCTTTCAGACGATAAAGCGAACCAACATCAAAGCATTGCTGATTACTGGCTTAGGCAGGCGAGACAAAGTCAGTACAAACTGGCACAAGACCAGCCCAGTCATACATCATTATAAACAGAAAAAGTATGCCAGGTTCTGGGTGCGTAACGCCCCCACAAGCTATTTGACCTGCCTCACTGTTCCACAGCAAAGCCTGTTAACCATTGCCCTAGCTTTGGCTCCGGCACTTTATATAAAGTTAGTCGAATGGTCAGAAGATGATCAACGTTATATAGGGTCATCTCCTGGATTTATTGGGCCTTGTTGTCATGGTAAAGATGAAGCTAAAGTTTATAAACAGCTGTGTGGTATTGTTGAAGAATGGGTGGAAATACATCAGCAAGATGGGATTCCCTTACCCGAATCATTCTCTAGTAAATCATTTTCAGGAAAGTTTGTTATTCGTGTAGGTAAAGATTTACATAAGGCACTGGCAATTAAAGCGGCAAAATCTGGTGAAAGTCTAAATAATTTTTGTACAAATGCGCTTCAAAATTCTATTACAGGTTAGGCTAACGAACAGGGTTAGATTGTGTGAGCTTCGCGAGCCACAACCTGAACCGTTTGTTGCGGGCAGGCGGAGGTAACTCCAAATGTTAAGCACTCAGCTTTTCGCCTTTATGGCCTTGTTAATAGCATTGCGAAGTTCCAGCGCCATGCCCGTAATAATGTAGAAACCATTCCTCCACTCTGCGTCAACAGTGCTTGTAGCGATTATGCGCGCTTGTTCTTTTTCTGCCTTGGTTCCCCCTTGAACATGAACTCGCTCATAATGGCATGCAGTAAAGAACAACTGGGCTGTAGTACATCGCGCAACTATTCTTCTCGTCCCCCGATTCGTTACGCCTGGTGTTGGTACTGTATATTCTAAGTAACGACCGCTGGGTAAATCGCCAAACTTATTTCCAAAATTTGAACCATCTTTCCCAGGATAAGGATAGGGGCCATTAGCAATTATCAGAGAGATTGTTGTCCGTGCTTCATGGGGCAGGTTATCATAGTCTATGGAAAAAAGAGCATTACCCATACCAACACCGCGCCCAAGCATGCCATGTCGGCGCATGCCATGTTCTTCTATTGCGTGATCAAAATGTGTCGTAGTGACAGGACCTGACATGATGCATCTCCTAATATAATTAAGCTAAAATACAAAATATACTCTGATAGCAACTCATATTCAATCAAGATAGATAACAAAGCAAGCGGGCAGGTCTTTATTTTTACTGTTAATCATAAATCAAAGACCTGAGCCCAATTTTTTTTCATGGGTCGATAAACTGCATTGATTCCTGCCACCACGGATGCCAAGACTCCAGGGGCAAGCTGTTATGGCCCGCGTTTTTAAAGCGCCAGATCTTTTTTCGCTCTGGCAAAGCATCAAATAATGCCATGGTACGCTGGTTGGGTATCACCTCATCCTGCTCAGCTAGAACTACGGCAATATGACCTTGAAAACCTCGAAGCTTAGGAACATTATCAAATTTATCCAGGAGCAACCAGCGGGCCAGGAAAAACCAGTAATGATGCTGCGCGACCTTGGCCATTTCATCAAATGGCGTGATTAACAACAAACCCTTCACAGGTACTTCAAGCGAAGCCACAATACCAGCTACGACACCACTACCCAATGATTCACCGCACAAGAACAAAGGTTCCTTAAACTCGCGCAAGGCCAATTTTGCCGTGGCAATGCCATCCTTAATCAACTCTTCTTCGGAAGGCGTTCCACTGCGCAAGCCATAACCCGGGTATTCAGCAATAATTACCCGATATCCCAAGCGTTGTAATGCGTCTATATAATAAGTCCGATGCAGCGCAGCTCCTGCATTGCCATGAAAAACCAGAACCGTGCCTTTCGCATCAATCAGAGGGACTCTACTAATCATGCCTTGCAGCTGGCTTACAGATGGCCAAGGCTGCAAGTTTAAACTAGCGATCTGTTGTTCCTGCTGCTCCTGGGTAAAACGGGTAGGAAAATACATCATTTTGCGCTGCAGCAAAAAAAACGCCAGCAAAATCAGCAAGTAGGTCAGCAGAAAAGCCATAACGCGGGAAACCTTCATGTCGGAATACAGGATGGGGATATAAGAATCAAGTCTAGAAATCATCGAAGTATATGCTACGACGAGGTCTAGTCTTAGGCGCTCTGAGAAC
>WTCN01000146.1 GCA_013138555.1 Methyloprofundus sp.
GTAAACAATACCTTCGCCAATTTAAATTTTGGTCAAAAAATCCAATTTCAGACCTATATAGATCAATCACTTATAAATTAAAATTACACGAATAATAGCTACTTTTTCATTTTGGCGAAGGTATTGGGTAAAGATTAAGATATAATTATTATTTACAAAAAGGCAAAACAATTTGCGACCACCACCGTAGGACGGGACACCTTACAGCTGCTCGTCCCCATGCTCTGCGTCACGGCACACAGAACATTCCGGATACGTCCCCATGCTGAGCAAGGGCGTAAGAATCTTCATGACGCACTGTCTTACATTGATCACCAGACTAGCTAAGCCACTTTTCTCTATTAACTTTCTTCAACATTATGCTAAAAATTCTTATTATTGTTATTTTTTTAACCATTATTGCCAGTCTTGGTACCGCCTTATACCACCTTATCACACATAAGGAAACATCAGAGAAAACGGTTAAGGCACTGACTTATCGTATTGGTATTTCCCTGGCGCTGTTTATTGCCTTATCCATTGCTTTTATGAGCGGAGTTATTCAACCCACTGGAATTGGCATGCAAATGCACATGCAAAAAGCAAAAATGGCGGAGCAAAATCAATAAATCAGACAAAAAAAAAGCACTACCTGTAATAGGCAGTGCTTTTTTAGGTATAAAACTCGTTTACATCAAATAAACAAAGATAAACAAGCCTAACCATACCACATCAACAAAGTGCCAGTACCACGCAGCCGCTTCGAAAACGAAGTGATTTTCCGGTGTAAAGTGACCTTTCCAGCTACGGAATAAAACAACCGATAGCATAATTGCACCAATACAAACGTGCGCACCGTGGAAGCCCGTCAGCATAAAGAAAGTAGAGCCATAAATACCAGAGCCTAAAGTCAAGCCCATATCATGGTACGCTTCCATATACTCAAGCGCCTGGAAACCAACGAATAAGAAACCTAATCCAACCGTTGCAGCCAGCCCTTTAATCAATTGAGGACGATTATTTGCAAGCAAACCATGATGAGCCCAAGTACAAGTAACACCACTGGTCAAAAGAATCAATGTGTTAAGTAAAGGTAGGCCAAAAGCCCCCATAGGCTCAAACTCGCCACCAATATTACCTGGACCATTGGTTGGCCATACCGCTTCAAATGAAGGCCATAACATCGCTGTTGAGCGCCCAGGACCATCGCCTATACCTGCTATCCAGTCAATTGACAAGTTACGTGTATACCAGAGTGTACCGAAGAAAACTGCGAAAAACATGATTTCAGAAAAAATAAACCACATCATCCCCATACGATAGGAAATTCCCACCCCATGGTTATACATACCAGATTCACTTTCATTTGCCTGCATGGTAAACCACCCTGCAAGCATTAGTATAAAAATCCCAAGTCCAAGTAACATAAAGGTAGAGCCCGCTGCATTACCGTTTAGGTAATTTGCAAAGCCTATCAATGTAGTCACCAGGCCGAGAGTCGCTGCAATCGGCCATGTTGCTTTAGCTGGAATGTAATATGCGTCTTGTGTAGACATCATTATCCCCTATTTATTTAGTAGTATCATAAAATGTCAGCCCTAATGTCAGTCTTTTGTAGCGCTCAGGCAAGGCAGGATCAACAAGCATTTTAACTTCTAATTGTTTTGTCTCACCCGCTTCAAAAGTCTGGTTTTCGAAGCAAAAACATTCGGTAATTTTAATATATTCTGCTGCAGGCCCAGGCGTTATACTTGATCTCGCCCTAGCTAACATGCGCTTTTTTGTGTTATTTGTAACACTGTAATTCATTTTTATCACTTCACCTGGGTGCACTTTTATTGCAGAGCGATCAGCCTTGAACTGCAAATGAGTTCCTGCACCCGTCGAAGTAATAAATTCAAGTGTTATAGTACGTTCTAAATCAACTGTATAATTTAGGTCAGATGAACTCTTCTTGCTTTTACCGTTAATTCCCGTAATCTCGCACAAAATATCATACAAAGGTATCAAGGCAACGGCGAATAAAATCATTACGAACACTAAAAATAGCAAGGCTCGTACTGTTTTTTTATTCCTCTGTTCTAAATCGTCAATACTCACCCAGAAGTTACTCGTAAAACGGCAAAAACATAAATTGAAATTGCAATAGCCACGAGAACAGCGACAGTCAGATTGTTTTTTGTTTTAGTATTCATATCTTGGCTCACATTAACAAATTTTCTCTTTTGAGCTATTCTGGCCACACAATTAAGCATGTAAGCCAGAATAACACACCCGCCTAGAAATGTTCTGTTGGAATCTTTTCAGGGGGTGTAGAAAAAGTATGATAAGGCACTGGAGAAGGCAGAGTCCATTCTAAGCCATGCTTATGAGCATCTTCCCAAACTTCATCAGTCACTTCTTCACCTGTACCGCCTCTGATTGTTTTAAAAATAATATAAACAAATAACAACTGGCTAAAACCAAAGATAAAAGCACCGATACTAGAGACCATATTCCAATCTGCAAATTGCACGGCATAATCAGGAATACGACGCGGCATACCCGCCAAGCCTAAGAAATGCTGTGGAAAGAACAAGATGTTAACTGAAATAGCAGATAACCAGAAATGAAACCTGGCTAATTTTTCATCATACATATTTCCAGTCCACTTAGGAATCCAGAAATAAGCACCCGCCATAATAATAAAGACAGAGGCCGGCACTAAGGTGTAATGAAAGTGAGCCACAATAAAATAAGTATCATGATACTGGAAATCAATCGGAGCCAATGCCATCATTAGGCCAGTAAAGCCTCCTAATGTGAATAATACAACAAAAGCAATTGAAAATAGCATTGGTGCTTCAAAAGTCATGGACCCTTGCCACATGGTTGCTGTCCAGTTAAAGATTTTAACCCCGGTTGGAATCGCAATCAGCATGGTCGCATACATAAAGTATAACTCACCGGCTATCGGCATCCCGACGGTAAACATATGATGCGCCCAAACGATAAATGACAGGAATGCAATCGCTGCAGTCGCATAAACCATAGAGCTGTAACCGAATAAAGGTTTACGTGCAAATACCGGAATAATCGTAGAAGCCACCCCAAAAGTAGGCAGAATCATCACATACACTTCTGGGTGTCCGAAGAACCAGAAAATATGTTGATAAAGTACAGGATCACCACCACCTGCGGCATCGAAAAAGCTAGTATCGAAGAAACGATCCGTTAATAGCATCGTCACCGCACCCGCGAAAACCGGCATAATAGCAATCAATAAGAAGGCAGTAATTAACCAGGTCCAAACGAATAATGGCATTTTCATCAATGTCATTTTCGGCGCACGCATATTGAAAATAGTTGCGATAATATTAATCGCTCCCATAATCGACGAGATACCCAGTAAATGCACCGAGAAAATTGCGAAGGGTAACGCAGCACCTGTTTGCAGAACTAACGGAGGATATAAAGTCCAACCACCGGCAGGCGCACCACCTTCCATAAACAAAGTACTCGCCAACATAAGTATCCCGGCAACTAACAGCCAGAAACTCATATTGTTCATTCTTGGCAATGCCATATCAGGCGCGCCAATCATCATCGGGATCTGCCAGTTAGCAAACCCGACAAAGGCTGGCATCACAGCACCAAACACCATAACCAACGCATGCATCGTGGTCATTGAGTTAAAAAACTGCGGACTGACAAACTGCATACCCGGTTCAAACAATTCGGCACGAATAATCAATGCCATCGTTCCACCGACAAAAAACATCGCCAATGCAAATAATAGATATAGCGTACCAATATCTTTATGGTTAGTGGTTATTATCCACCTTAAAAAGCCTTTTTCAGGCCCGTGATCATGATGATCATCGTGTTCATGCTCAGCTATCACAGCAGACATAATTAATACCTCTTAAAAATACTAAATAAAGAATTCAATTCAATAACAATAATCATAGATTATTCGTCATCGTCATCATCGTCATATTCGATGGCTGGAATCGCTGCCTGTAACGCTTTTACAGCAGCGGGTTGAATTGAATCTCCAACGGAATTACCCAAACCATTACGGATAAATGTTGATACTGCTGCAAAATCGACAGGATTTAGCATTTGCCCAAAAGCCGGCATCATACCTTTACCATTTAGCATTAACTCTACTTGCGCATTCATATCACCTGTTACCACAGCACTCGCTGTAATTGCCGGAAATGTCCCTGAAATACCTGCACCATCTGTCATATGACAAGAGGCACAGTTATTTGCATAGATACTTTCACCTTTTGCAATCAAATCTTCTTGAGACCATTCTTTTTCCGCTGCCGCTGCATTTTCAACTGCAATGCCTTTTTGTTCAACAACCCATGCTTCATAATCAGGCTTTTCCATTGCAATCACAACAATCGGCATAAAACCATGATCTTTACCACAAAGCTCAGTACATTGACCGCGATAGGTTCCTGCTTTTTTGATAGATGTCCAGGCTTCATTGATAAAACCAGGGTTAGCATCTTTTTTCCAGCCTAAATCAGGCACCCACCAAGAATGGATCACATCAGCCGCTGTAAATAAGAAACGGATTTTAGTATTGACCGGAACGACTAAAGGATGATCAACCTCTAATAGGTAATTTGGTACAGACCGCGGGTCAATCCCTGAATTAAGCTGTCTCGCTTTATTACTCGCCTCATCCAGGCTACTGAAAAAATGCACCCCACTATCAAGGTATTCATATTCCCATTTCCACTGCCACCCCGTGACTTTAATGCTCATTTCTGAATCTTTAACATCATCCATTTCCAACATGACTTTAGTGGCAGGAATAGCCAAAGCAATCAAAATAACGGTTGGAATGATAGTCCAGAGTATTTCCACTTTAGTACTTTCATGGAAATTTGATGCTTCATACCCTCTCGATTTACGGTGAAAGTAGATTGAGTAAAACATAGTACCAAATACTGCGACACCTATGAATACACATACCCACAACACTACCCAGTGCAGGTCATGAACCTTCCAACTAATGTCTGTCACCCCCCTCACTAGGTCAAAAGGGTAGTTGTCCGCCTGCACTACCCCAAGGCCAATGGCCATCAGGGTCAGACCTGCGAATAATTGCTTGATTTTCATCACGGAGTAGCCTCCTCTAAATTAATAATAAACTGATTGAATGTGCTTTAAAATCGTTGTGATTTGCATTTTTTCCCTTAGCAGAACTGTCCTTTTTATCCATATCACAAACAAACTTCACAATTTTAACTCATGAGCCATTGCTAAGCTAGGGATGTTTTTTCTTTTTAAGCTTTAAATTTGATAATCCGACCTAGCTATATTGCATAACTCTAAACACGCCTTAA
>WTCN01000034.1 GCA_013138555.1 Methyloprofundus sp.
GATTCCGTAGGTTGGGGTGAGCTTGCGAACCCCAACAATCAATGGCTTACCTAGCCTCAGTTGTTGGGGTTCATGCTTCACCCCAACCTACACATAATACTTTCACAGTCTCTAAAGCCCCTCCTACAATTAAGACAAAGCGGCTCTTGCAGTCTGAATAGCGGCGCGAACGGTATCAGGTGCTGTCCCGCCGATATGTTTACGTGCTGCGACAGAACCTTCTAGAGATAAAATATCAAACACATCATCGCTAATCATATGAGAGAAGCTCTGTAATTCTGCTAAAGAGAGTTCAGATAAATCACGTTCGGATTCCAACCCTAATTTAACCGCTAAACCCACAACCTCGTGTGCATCACGGAAGGCCATTCCTTTGCGTACCAGATAATCGGCTAAATCCGTTGCTGTAGCAAAGCCTTTTTTTGCTGCATTAAACATATTTTCACGTTTTGCTTCAATATGCGGCAGCATATCGGCAAAAGCGCGTAGGCAGTTATTAAGGGTGTCTGCGGTATCAAAAAGCGGCTCTTTATCTTCCTGATTATCTTTATTATAGGCCAGTGGCTGGCTTTTCATTAACATCAGCAAAGACACTAAATGCCCGGTGACACGCCCTGATTTACCACGTACTAGTTCAGGCACATCCGGGTTTTTCTTTTGCGGCATAATGGAAGAGCCGGTACAAAAAGCATCCGGTAATTCGATAAAAGAAAACTGTGCACTGGCCCATAAGACTAGCTCTTCTGAAAAACGGGATAAGTGCATCATGATGATGCTACCTACTGCGGTGAATTCTATGGCAAAATCACGGTCACTCACTGAATCCAGGGAGTTAGCAGAGGGACGTGTAAAGCCTAATAATTCTGCGGTCATTTCACGTTCAATTGGATAGCTGGTCCCTGCCAGGGCTGCTGCACCGAGTGGCATAATATTGACGCGTTTCAAGCAATCCTGTAAACGCTCTTTGTCGCGTACCAGCATTTCAAACCAGGCCATTAAGTGATGCCCAAAAGTCACTGGCTGAGCCACTTGTAGATGGGTAAAGCCTGGCATAATGGTATCGGCTTCTTTTTCTGCCAGATCTAGCAAGGCAACTTGCAAGCGTTCAATCACGGTCATAATGCTGTTAATTTCAGTGCGCATATATAAACGAATATCGGTTGCGACCTGATCATTACGCGAACGGCCTGTATGCAGTTTTTTACCTGCCATGCCAATTAAGTCGGTTAAACGCGCTTCGATATTCATATGCACATCTTCTTGCTGCACAGACCATTGAAATTCGCCACGCTCGATTTCTTCGCTAATTTTCTGCAAGCCTTTGAAGATACTATCGCGCTCGGTTTCGCTTAAAATGCCAATTTTACACAGCATGCTTGCATGGGCAATAGAGCCTTCAATATCTTGTTGTGCCATGCGCTGGTCAAAATCAACCGAGGCGGTAAACACCTCAACAAAAGCATCGGTTGCCTCTGAAAATCGAGCACTGGAAAGTTTATCCTTATTCGCGGTAGTCATAATATACGGTAGATAGAAAAAACGTTAATTATAGCATTGAAAATACAGCGTACTTCATTATCCAGTTGACACCTTTGTTGTGAGGATATTTTAGCTAGGATGCGTTCTATGCACCACTCGAAGGATGTGCTGAGGCATAGAGAAATTGGCTACCAACTTAACACGGGACAGGAGATATTTTACCGCGTAGGTTGGGCTAGCTTGTTAAGCGTCAGCGCAACAAGCTAACCCAACATTTTCGGGTATATAGGTCGGTTAATGAATTGTTGGGTTGCCAAAAAGACGGCAGCCCAACCTACGATATTTATCCCGTCTTAAGTTCGTAGCCGAGAAATTATTTACCTGAGAACCTATATATAAAAACAAGGCTAGAATTGAATCGAATTATATCCATGTTTTGCTGCTTCTAGTTCGGCCTTAGCACCCGCTAGGTCTGATTTTTTCAATAGTTTTTTTGCTTTGGTAAAATGCGCTGAAAGCCTGCCTATTTTTGCAGCATTTCCTTCACTATTCAGCTCTTTTTTGGCACGTTTTGCCTCTTTGTTGTGTGCCAAAGCTGCCTCTATATCGTTCGCGTCAATACTTTTAATTGCTTCATCAATATGCGCCGTTATATTAGTAACGGCTTGACTATTACGGTCAGCAAATGCAAGCGATGAAAAAGAACCTAAAGACAGTGCCATTAAGACTGTTATGATAGTGCTTCTTAAGAATTTCATGTATGTTAACCTCGTTGTAGTTATTATTATAGACATGTAAATGATTATGTGCTTACGGTTACATGTCGCATTCGATTCTAGCACAGTTTTTATACAGGTCATATGACCAGGCCAGGGGCATAAAAACCATAAATTAAGGGTGGTTATGATCGCATTATGTAGGACGTATAATATAGACTTTCAGGTGCATGCTTCTCGCAGGAATCTTGTGCATACGCAAAGATTCCCGATAAAACAACTCGGGAATGACGAGGTCATATAAACTCTCCAATGAAAGATACCAATTATTTATCTGAGAACCTATAGATATCAATCTTATTAAAACTATGAAAAATGCTCTCACCCCTATTCTAGGCTTTGCGGCAGCGAGCGGAACAGGCAAAACGACTTTATTAACCCAGCTTATCCCGCTGCTGAAACAGCATAATATACGTGTCGGTTTAATCAAACATAGCCACCACAATTTCCAAATTGATAAACCGGGCAAGGACAGCTTTCGGCTACGCGAAGCAGGGGCAAGTCCTGTTATGCTGGTCTCTAGTCATAGACGTGCCATTATTACCGAGTTTGCTACTGCACAGGAGCCTAGTCTGGATGAACAACTGGTTCATTTTGATCAGTCCTGTCTGGACTTGATTCTGGTTGAGGGGTTTAAAAGCGAACACTTCCCTAAAATTGAATTACACCGCCCTAGCCTTGCATCTCCCCTGCTCTACCCTGACGATAGCTCTATTATTGCCATCGCTTGCGACCAGTCCCTGGCACTAGAAAGAGACATTGTTAGCCTGGATTTAAATAATACTGCACAAATTGCGCACTTTATACTGCATACTTTTTTAAAACATCATGACTGATCACTGTAATTCCAACTCATTAATCAGTATTAATGAGGCGCTCAAAAACATCTATCATACGCTTTCAGGCATTGCGGGAGAAGAAACCGTCAATCTGCATACGGCACTGGACCGTGTCCTGGCAGAAAACTGTTTTGCACCCTTTGATCTGCCTGCCTTTCCAAATTCATCTATGGATGGTTATGCCTTTAATAGCGCAGATATTCAAACTTCAGGCTTTGATTTAATACAGTCAGGCACTTCCTGGGCTGGCCGTCCTTTTGATGGGGAAATATCCCCCGGTCAGTGTGTGCGCATTTTTACCGGTGCGGTTATGCCTAAAGGCGCTGATAGTGTGATCATGCAGGAACAGCTTAAGGTCAGTGATAAGGTGATCCACTTTCCTGATAATACGCAGGCACAACAAAATGTGCGCTATATAGGTGAGGATGTACGACAACAGGATTGTTTGTTGGCAGCACCTAAACAGTTGACGGCGGTTGATCTGGGCCTGCTTGCTTCAGCTGGATTGTATGAGCTACGGGTAAAACGTAAAATCCGTATTGCCTTTTTTTCAACAGGCGATGAATTACGCGCCATTGGCAAGCCTTTGGCAGAAGGACAAATTTATGATAGTAACCGTTATTTATTAACGGCTTTATTAACTGACCCTTGTTATGAAGTCACTGATTTAGGTGTGATGATTGATGATAAAGCGCAAATACGCCAGTGTTTATTGGCGGCCGCTGTCAATCATGATGTTATTATCAGTACCGGCGGGGCTTCCGTTGGTGATGCGGATTATATTAAGGAAATTCTGGATGAAATAGGTCAGGTAAATTTCTGGAAGCTGGCAATTAAACCGGGGAAACCTTTGGCTTTCGGTCGTATTCAGCAGTGTTATTTTTTTGGTTTACCAGGTAACCCTGTCTCTGTTCTTGCGACCTATCAGCAAATTGTGACACCGGCTTTACGTCAGTTAACAGGTTTAACGAATAGCACACCACTGCGCTTCAAGGCCTTATGTAAAAGTCAGTTATTTAAACAGGCAGGGCGGCAGGAATTTCAACGAGGTATTGTAAGCCAGACTGCCTCGGGGGAATTTGAGGTTATTTCTTCGGGTAAGCAGGGATCAAATATATTAAGTGCCAGTAGCCGCGCAAATTGTTATATTGTTCTGCCACGCGAACAAGGAAATGTTGAAATTGGCGAACAGGTTCTGGTAGAGCCTTTCAGTTTATTTTTATAACCGGACAATAAATTATTATGATAGAACTCAATCAAGCTGCACCAAATTTCCTGCTTAATGATGCACATGACGCTGTACATAAACTGGAAGACTACCAGGGACATTGGCTGGTTATTTACTTTTATCCGAAAGATAATACCCCGGGCTGCACAAAAGAGGCTTGTGCATTACGTGATGATAGTGATGAATTCACTCGCCTGAACACTAAAATCATTGGTGTAAGTACTGATAATAGCAAAAGTCACCTAGGTTTTAGCAATAAACAGTCTTTACCTTTTACCCTGCTTGCTGACCCTAATGGCAAGGTGAGTTCTGCTTATGGTGCTTTATTTAAACTGGGGCCTGTTAAATTCTGCAAACGTCATAGTTTTATTATTGACCCGGCAGGAAAAATTGCAAAAATTTACCGCCTGGTTTCACCAGCTTCACATAGTCAGGAGTTATTGCAGGATTTGCAGCAATTGCAAGAAGCGGCGGCATAATGGTAGCAGGGGCAACCACAAGGGATTGTCCCTACGAAATAGATTTTCAGAAAAATACAACACGGATACCATCCCTCAAAGGGATATTATCCGTTATGCTAATGGAATTTATGGTTATCATTTTAAGTCAGGAAAAATATTAGGGGAGTAGGCTTTAGCCTACACGTATAACCTATGTGCTACGCATGTAGGCTAAAGCCTACTCCCCTCCATGCCACCCCGCCTTACATTGCTAATCAAATTACTGGATGTCCCATGTTAAGTTCGTAGTCGAATTTATTTACCTGAGAAACTATATTCCTATTTTTTTACAATGGTCATCCAGGCCGATAACCAGGCATCGGCTTCATAAAAATCGGCTTTTTTCTTTAAAGTCCCAGTTAAAACCTGCTTTAAGGTGTTTTCAATAATGCCGAAAAAATGACAATAAGCGCGCGGCGCATCAATGGCTTTAATCTCGTTCGATTTAATACCATTTTGTAGAATTTTCAGGATTTTTACAAACGGCGGAGTTTCCATCAATGGTTTTTCATCAGGTAAAAACTCACTGATATTCAAGACGAGAAGGAAGCGCATAATTTCAGGGGCTTCATCCGTTAAACGAAACCATAAATCAACGATCTCTCGTAATTGCTCTGATGATTTTCGACTTCTACGCCGTATATCGTCAATAGAAACACTTAGCCTGTCGATAATCCATAAATATAAGGCGCTGGCAATTTCCTGTTTATTTTTAAAATGCTTATAAATACCTGCACTGGTTTTAACACCGGAAGCTTCCGCTATCTCTGTTAATGAGGTATTAAAATAGCCTTTTTCTGAAAATAACTTTAAAGCTGCAACTAAAATATCATTGCGCAGCTCATCTTTATCTTTATCTTTATCCTGGTCCATATGTTATTTTTATTTCCTGGCTTTATTCAAGCCTTATATTTTATCGGTAATCACTCATTCAGCCAGCGTCGTAAAAGCAGCTTTTAAATAACTCGTCATAGACCAGAGAGTTAAAATTGCTGCAATATACAACATAACCAAACCGAATAATTGCATGGAGATGCCTACAAGCTCATCACTGTACAACAAACAGCTTATGGCAAGCATTTGCGCTGTTGTTTTCCATTTCCCTATCTGCGAAACCTTGACAGTCGCGCGCTGGCCTATTTCGGCCATCCATTCACGTAATGATGAAATCGTAATCTCTCTACCAATAATAATAGCGGCAGGTAAAGTCATCCAGACAGTGGCTTCTGTCTGCACTAATAAAACTAAAACAAAGGCAACCATGATCTTGTCTGCGACAGGATCTAAAAAAGCACCAAATTTGGTTTCCAGTTGCATTTTTCTGGCTAGATAACCATCTAACCAGTCAGTAAAAGCGGCCAGCATGAAAATAGTCGTCGT
Source organism: Methyloprofundus sp. (assembly GCA_013138555.1). Classification (GTDB taxonomy): domain Bacteria; phylum Pseudomonadota; class Gammaproteobacteria; order Methylococcales; family Methylomonadaceae; genus Methyloprofundus. Next base: position 6,203 of record WTCN01000034.1, read on the forward strand.
AGCGATATTGGAATACTCCCATGGCACATAGAAAAAAATAGCGAGTACGGGAATTAATGCTATACGTAATAGCGTCAATAAAGTAGGTAGTGTTATGTTATCAATCATCTTGATAATGAAATGTATCGTATATTCGTTGTGCTAATTGTCGGCTAATTCCGTCTATACTGCAAAGTGCATCCACTCCTGCCTTGGAGATTCCTTGCATACCGCCAAACTGCTTTAATAAAATCTGTCGCCTTTTAGGCCCTAATCCTGCTATCGTTTCCAACTGTGATTCTTTCTTTGCCTTACCCCGGCGTGCTCTATGCCCGGTAATGGCAAAACGGTGGGCTTCATCCCGGATATGCTGGATAAGTAGCAAGCCACTCGCCCCCGGTGTCACATCAAGAGGCTGCTCCTGGCCGGGTAAAATCATCTTTTCCATACCCGCTTTTCTATCAGGTCCTTTGGAAACACCGACTATCATAACATTATTTACCTGTAATTCCGCTAATGCCTTTTCAGCTTCATTAACCTGACCCTTGCCACCATCAATAAATAAAATATCCGGAGCCTCATGTTCGCCCTTTAGCAGACGCTTAAAACGCCTGGAAACGGCCTGATAAATCGCTGCATAATCATCCCCCGGGGTAATCCCTGCTATATTAAAGCGGCGATACGCTGACTTTAGCGGACCTTCACGGTTAAAGACCACGCAAGATGCAACGGTATGCTCACCTTGCGTATGACTAATATCAAAGCACTCCAGTCTTTTAGGCACTTCCTGGCAGCCTAGCTCTTCCTGCAGGCTTAAAAATCGCGCATAAATACCCTGTTTATCCGCTAGCTTTGTCAGTAATGCATTGGCAACATTCACATTCGCCATTTGCAGCCATTTTGCCCGCTCACTACGCACATGAGGCGAAATAGTGACCGCATGACCGGCATGTTGTGCCAGTACTTCAGCCAATAAATCGACTTCTTCAGGTTTATGACTAACAATCAGTTCGTGAGGGATATTTTTATCCAGATAATATTGCGGAATAAAAGCCTGTAAAATATTTTCAGGGGTATATGCATCATTTATCTTAGGAAAAAATGTCTTATTCCCTAAGTTCTGTCCATGACGAATAAAAAATATCTGCACACAGGCAATCCCTGCCTTCGTTGCGCAGGCAACAATATCCACATCTCCACGCTCACCAGAGACATAGTTCTTTTCTAAAACCGAGCGTAATTGACTAATCTGGTCCCTGACTATCGCCGCTTGTTCAAACTCTAAATTATCAGCCAGATGTTCCATACTAACAACCAGCTCATCAATCAACAAACTCCCCTGACCTGCTAAAAAAAGCTTAATATTGTTAACATCCTCAGCATACTTTTCCTCGCTGATTAAACCGACACAGGGGGCTGAGCAGCGCTCAATCTGATATTGTAAACAGGGTCTGGAACGATTTTTAAAATACGAGTCTTCACATTGCCGTACCGGGAAAATTCGTTGTAACTGCTTTAAGGTTTCACGTACCGCTCCGGCACTAGGGTAAGGACCATAATAACTGCCTTTTTTCTTTTTTGCCCCTCGGTGCGTGGTAATTTGCGGGAATTGTTGCTCAGTAGACAGGTAAATAAAGGGATAAGATTTATCATCTCTTAAACAGATGTTATAACGCGGCTTATGCCGTTTAATCAGTTGACTCTCTAGTAGCAATGCCTCCGCCTCTGTATGCGTGACCGTCACCTCTATACGCGCTATTTTTGCCACCATCACCTGTTGCTTTGGCGATGCCGCCCCTTTTCTAAAATAGCTGGAAACTCTGTTTTTTAAATTTTTAGCCTTGCCGATATAAACAATCGTGTCTTTATCATTCAGCATTTTATAAATGCCTGGCAAGCGTGTCATATTTTTTAAAAAGCCTTCTCTATCGAATGTCTGTTGATCATTCTCCGCAGCATCAATGATTGTCATTTAAATAATTTATTTGCAGTAATAATCAAATATTTTCTCTGCACCCTTAATCAATATATTTTTCCAGTGCCGGGTGGAGCAAATTAATTTCAGCGACTGGCAGCCCTCTTTTTTGTGGAGAAAAACGACTGTATTCTGACAGTGTATCGGGATCAATATAACCAATAATATGTTCAAGATCTGAAAAACGTATCCCTTGTTTTACAAGATACAAAATATAAGAATAGGCTATTGCGTCAGTACTCGTTTCAGCTAAATCGGCATCGACAGCTGTATACACGAGAATGGATTCCAGTTTTTCTACGGATATGGCTCTCCCCTTATTCCAGACCGGGCAAGGCTCAATATGTTCAAACAATGTCTTTATAGCACTGTTAAGCAGGATTGAACGCTGATTTTCGCCTTTTATATTGATACTGTCGTTATTGAAGTCAAAATCATCCCCTGTTAAGCCTGCAATTTCATCCAGTTTCAAACCACTGAGCAACAAGGTAATAAGCTGTTTTGCCCTAATATCAGCCATTTCCAGTAAGTCCTCTAACTCATTAACCTTAACCTCCCTAAGTGATTCATGGGCAAGCTTATGGCTATGCTCCTGCTGCAAGGATTGCGATGTCTGTTGCTTTAATTGCTCATTCCTTTGCTGGTAGCTGCTAATTAAATCGGGTGCCATATCTCTGTACAAATTACTTCCGGTAACAGAAATGGTGGTTGTCTGCACTTCCTTGCGGGTTAAAAACTCAACAACCCAGACACTAAAAAGAGCCAGAAAAATTGAGCCAACAACTGCAATCACAGCATCTCTGGTATAGTTAGGGCTGATAGGCTCCTGAGGGGAAAAAGGCAGCTCTATCACTTTAACCTGAGGAAATTTCTCCGCCTGTCTGGCTTCAATTTGTGCCAGCCTTTCCTGCGCCTCACGCTGTAACAATTCCAGGCCTTCCATATCACCAAGCAAAGATTCATGCTCGGAAAACTTTGCGCTAAATTCTGCTGCTACTAGCTTGTGTCCTTCGAGCTGTCGCTGTATCTCACTTAATGCTTCCCGTGCTATCTCGTATTTGTATTCTGCATCGGATAATGCAATATTTTTAGCAATATCATTTTTTATGCGAATCTTCTCTTCAAGCTCTGCAATTTCCTGTGGCAGTGAATTTAACTTTGGCTGTAATGCTAGATAATCACGCGTATATTTTGAGTCCAGGTCAGCTAACTGTTTACGTAACTTCTGTAAACGTAACTCAAGAGTACGCATCCCGCGTTTCTCTTTTCTCGATGCAACAACTCGCCCCTCTGCAATAGTTCTTTTGATAGTATCTAACTCAGCCTTCGTTTTTATGGTTTCTTCATTCGCAGCACTCAGCGACTGATTCAAACCTCTAAATTTGGCAAGCTTTTGATTCTCAAAAATATTTTCACGCCCCAATGATATAATATCATTCGCCAGTCTGAATTCCTCCAGCTCGGTTCTTTTAATCAGGATTTTAGTTTCTAACCCAGAGAGCTCTTCTTGTATGACCTCTATCGTCAAGCCTGTTGTTTGTCTAATTTCCTCAGCCCGTCTCTTGAGATAAACATCAATCCAGACATTAATGATAGGCGCTAAAGCATCGGCTTGATAGCCAATCGCCGCTAATTCAACCAGGTTTGTTTCCGGGACTGCTTCTACCGTTAACATGCCCCGTAGTTCTGCAGCACTTAACAATGTATTGCCCGATTGCTGATTTTGATTCAGGCCTGTCAATGTCTCATCCAGCAATTCCTGGCCGGTAAGAATTTGTCTTTGTATGGCAACGTGCTGAACATCCGCATCACCACTTTGCTGATCGATAGCCGTCTGTGCAACAGTTAATAAGGTTGCATAACTTTTAAAAAGGGCGGGACGACTATAGACATAAGCAAGACTAAACCCTGCACTGAGTACAAAAATAAGTGTAAAAACAAATAACCTACGTACGGTATACCAAGGTTTCCGAGGTATCTCTGGTCCATTAAACGGTGTCTGATTAGGCAGAATTTCTATTTGAGGAAAAGTGTTATCCATAGTCTAAATACTCAATTTTAAAAATTAAAGTGATAGAGTCCTGTATTTTGTAGAACACTATTATCGTAGGGGCAATCCCTTGTGCTTACTCCAGCTAGCAACTTAAGATGGGACATTATAAATAAAGGAGTGCAAGCTTTGCTTGTAAGTCAGGCAAAGCCTGACCTCCAATCATCCCGTTTAAAATTGATAACCCTTGCTCCCTACAATAGACGGGAAGCTATTATTAAACAGTTTCTAAACAAACACTTCCTTAAGAAAATTTTTCATACTTTGCCAGGCACGTTTATCGGCAACTGCATTATAAACAGTCCCAAAATCCGGATTATTAGCCTCGGGGTTGGTAAAAGCATGCACGGTGTTACCATAACTATGTAATTGCCAGTCTACTTTTAAATCGCTCATTTCAGTCGTAAAGGCTTGCACTTGCTCTGCTGTTACCATCGGGTCATCATGACCATGCAGTGCCAGAACCTTAGCAACGACCGGTTTATCCCTGTTATTTTCCGGTGGAAATAATAATCCATGAAAACTGACCACCCCTTTTACATCCGCTCCCATACGCGCCAGGTCTAAAACGCATAAACCACCAAAACAAAAGCCAATGGCAGCAACTCTACTGTCATCAACCCAGGGTAATAAGCGCAGCGCATATAAGGCCGCATTAATGCGTTGCTGTAAAAACTGCCGGTCATCAATAAAGGGTTGCATCAGTGTCGCATTTTCTTCGGGGTTTGCCCCTAAAATACCTTGCCCGTACATATCCAGCGCAAACGCAACATAGCCTAATTCTGCCAGCTGTTTTGCCTTGTCATTGACAAACTCATCTCGCCCTCCCCAGGCATGAGAAATTAAAACAGCAGGCCGCCTTGCTTCAAAGCTATCATCATAAGCAAAAAATGCCTGTAATAAGGTATCGCCATCTAAATAATTAACTGTATTGGAGACTATTGCCATGCTAATAACCTAAATATTACCAAAGTTATAGACAACAATTCGATTAACTAAAGGCTTAAGTTTATCTTTAAGCATTTTTTTATGCTTTTGACTCTTCATATATGCGTTAAGTGCTTGCGCATTTTCAAAGGTGACTGTCACCGCGACATCAAAAGTATCATCGACTTTAGGGCGATCACTGGGAATCATAGCACTCACATGGCGTGACACCACACCCGGTAAAGTTTCCAGCGCACGGCTAGCCTTTATAAATTGCTCACGCATCTGGGCATTACCTGGCTCATTCAACCAGACAACGACGACATGGCTGACACGTTGATCCTCTTTGGCATGTGTCATATAAGCGGTAAATAATAAACCGATAAACAACACGCTTTGTAATAATTTCTTCATTATATTTCTCCTGATGCTTTTAACTCTTTAATAAAACCTGTTGCGGCCTCTTCGACTAAATCTAATACTTTCTCAAAACCATAAGTCCCCCCATAATAGGGATCGGGTACTTCACGGGTATTAAGATGTGGGGCATACTCCAGAAATAACTTAATTTTATGTTGATGCTCTTCAGGGCAGGCTTGAAGCATTATGGAGTGGTTATCTTCATCCATCGCCAATAAATAATCAAAGTCTTCAAAATCTCCCATAATGACTTTTCGCGCACGTATCTTACTTAAGTCAACCTCACGCTCCCTTGCTGCTTTCTGGGACCTTAAATCTGGAGATTCCCCTATATGATAAGCATGCGTACCTGCCGAATCAATCGAAAATTTATCCTGCAAGTGTTGTTCAGTCATTATTTTATTAAACACACCTTCTGCGCTAGGTGAACGGCATATATTCCCCATGCAGACAAAAAGTACTTTCAACTGTTTTCTATCATTCATAACTCTATGATTTTATTTATTTTAAACGAATATATATTTTAACTGCAATTTCACGATAGCCTTGCAAATAAATATAAGACACATCAGTGTATTTTAATGAATTAAAAACAAATTGAAAGGTTTTGTAATTTATCTAGGCTTCCACATTATTTATAACATAATATTTTATATCAAGACATAGCTAAACGGACATAGCCTAGGTAAAATAGAGAGTTTAATTACTTATTACCATTGCAAAAAGAGTCATGCGTACCTCACAATTTCCACTTAGTACTGTTAAAGAAACACCTGCCGATGCTGAAATAGCCAGTCATAAATTAATGATTCGCGCGGGTCTTATTCGTAAGTTAGCCTCCGGGCTTTATACCTGGCTGCCTTTGGGCTTACGTGTACTGCGTAAAGTGGAACACATAACGCGGCAGGAAATGGAAAAGGCGGGCGCGTTAGAATTACTCATGCCGGCATTACAACCTGCTGAACTCTGGCAGGAAACAGGTCGCTGGGAAAAATATGGTCCTGAACTGGCACGCTTAAAAGATCGTCATGATAGAGATTTTTGCCTAGGGCCTACACATGAAGAAATTATTACTGACCTGGCCCGTCATGAGCTAAAAAGTTATAAACAACTGCCTATTACCTACTATCAGATACAAAGCAAATTTCGTGATGAAATACGCCCACGCTTTGGTATTATGCGTTCGCGTGAATTTCTTATGAAAGATGCCTATTCATTTCATCTAAGCAAGGATTCTTTACAGGAAACCTATGATGTTATGTTTCAGGCTTATAGTAATATATTTAGTGGTCTGGGGCTTAATTTCCGTGCGGTTATCGCTGACTCGGGCTCTATAGGCGGAGCGGTTTCTCATGAATTCCATGTACTTGCAGATTCAGGAGAAGATGCTATTGCGATTTCGACTGCCAGTGATTATGCGGCCAATGTAGAAACAGCTGAAGCGATTCTACCGACAGCCGCACTTGCAGCAGCAAGTCAGGAACTGACATTAATTGATACGCCTAATCAGCACAGTATTGAAGAGCTGTCTCAATTTTTAAATATACCTGCTCAGCAATGCCTGAAAACATTGATCGTTAAAGGTGAAGAAGACTCACTGATTGCGCTACTGTTAAGAGGCGATCATGAACTTAATGAAATCAAAGCAGAAAAGGTTGCGGGTATTCTTTCTCCTCTGGAATTTGCGACTGATGAGGAAGTTTTCAGTGCCTGTCAATGCAAACCAGGTTCCATCGGCCCTATCGGCTTGAATATCAGAATAGTCGCTGATCGCAGTGTCACTCACTTATCTGACTTTGCCTGTGGCGCTAACCAGCAAGGCAAGCACTATACAGGCACTAACTGGCAAAGAGATTTGCCACTTCCCACAGAAATTGCTGATTTACGCTCTGTTGTTGAAGGAGATGCCAGCCCCGATGGTCAAGGATCATTACAAATTGTACGTGGTATAGAAGTTGGCCATATTTTTCAACTCGGCACAACATACAGTGCCGCCATGAAAGCAAATGTCATCAATGAAGCCGGTAAAAGTGAAACCATGATGATGGGTTGCTATGGTATCGGAATTTCACGCGTGGTTGCGGCAGCTGTAGAACAAAGTCATGATGAGAATGGTATCATCTGGCCAAATAAACTGGCACCTTTTCAAGTCGCTTTATGCCCTATGAATATGCATAAATCAGAACGCTTACGGGAAGCTGCCAATAAATTCTATCAAGACCTATGTGCTGCAGGGATTGAGGTACTGTTTGATGACCGCAAAGTCCGCGCGGGTTTTATGTTTTCCGATATGGAGCTTATCGGCATTCCGCACCGTATTGTTATTGGTGATCGAGGCCTGGATAGCAATACCGTCGAATATCGTGCACGTACCGATAGTGAAAATCAGGAAATTGCATTAGATAAGATCGTTGACTTTATCAAAGACAAAATAAATTAACATCGCTATTTAGGGCAAAAATTTACCTTGTCCACCTAAACACTCTATCTATTGATTGATGGGCACGCTAGCGCTTTGCCCATCCTACCTTAATAAGGAATTTAAAATGCCAAAAGCCAGTGAACTAAAACGTGGAATGATCATTGAAATCAATGAAATTCCCCATGCCGTTAAAAAAGTTGATTCAAGAAGCCCTTCATCAAGAGGTGCATCAACACTGTATAAAATTCGTTATACCAATCTTAAAACAGGGCAAAAACTGGATGAATCCTACAAAGGGGATGATTTTCTAAAAGAAGCGGATTGCGTGCGCGTAAAAGTCCAGTACTCATATAACGATGGTGACAACTATGTGTTTATGAATACTGAAGATTATACCCAGTACACCCTCAATGATGATGATTTAGACGGTCAAAAAGAGTATATTACAGATGGCTTAGAGGGTATTACCGCTTTGATTGTGGACGACAGTATCCTGGGCATTGAACTACCTGCCTCAGTTGATCTGGAAATTATAGAAACCGCTCCGGGCATTAAAGGCTCTTCTGCGACGGCTAGAACCAAGGCGGCTGTATTACCAACAGGAATAGAAGTACAGGTACCGGAATACCTGGAAACAGGTGAAGTCATAAAAATTAATACTGTCACCGGGAAGTATATGTCGAGAGCTTAAGTTGATAAGCCTATTTTTAGCCTGCTAAGAATAGATTCACCGCTTCACAAAATGTGACTGGCTGCTCAGCGTGCAGCCAGTGCCCGGCATTTGCAATCGTTTTAATCTCTGCACCGGGGAATAAATGATAGACACTGTCTTGCGCGATATAACGGGAAGTTTCTCCAGCCAGAAATAACACCCTGTCTGGATAAGTGCTAAAAGCATCTGTCTCGGGAAAAGCAATAATATTATCTGCTGTCTCGGCAAAAATATCCAGATCTATGCGCCACAGATATTTTCCTTCCTTCAATATTAAATTCTGCAATAAAAATCGCCTAAAACCTGATTCAGGAATCGGACCGGCCAATAAATCATCTGCCTGTTTTCGATTAGTTAATTGCTCTAAAGGCAGCTGTTTTAATGCCTGAATAAGATTATCAAAACTGTGCCGATAACTCACCGGCGCAATATCTGCCACAATGAGCTTATTAATACATTCAGGGCGCGATAAGGCCAGCCACATAGCAACTTTCCCCCCCATGCTATGTCCCAGGATATTTGCACTCATTAATTGCCGCGCATCAAGAAATAATTCAATATCAGCCGCCATAGACGGATAATCCATCGTTGAACTATGAGCCGAATTACCATGATTGCGCATATCAATCACATAGACATGATGGTGCTCAGCTAATTTACGTGCAATTTGTTTCCAGTTTCTTGAGGAGGCAAAAAAACCATGCAAGATAAGTAAAGCGGGAGCTGAAGACTCGCCATATTCCTCGTAGGCCAGCGTCAATGCTTTACTCATATAGCTGACCTGAAATCGTTGCAACAACTGAACGGCTGCCGCCGTGGTTACGGTGTTCACATAAGTAAATACCTTGCCAGATACCTAGATTAAAGCTGCCTTGAGTAATAGGAATATTTAGACTTGCACCTAAAATACTACTTTTTAAATGTGCTGGCATATCATCATCCCCTTCATAATCATGTTGATAATAGGGCGCTAACTCAGGAACAAAGGTATTAAAGTGACTTTCAAAATCGTGCCTGACCGTTGGGTCCGCATTTTCATTAATCGTTAGTGAGGCTGAGGTATGTTTAATAAATAAATTAAAGAGTCCACACTCAATTAAGCTTAAATCAGGTGTAGCACTCAAAATCTCATCTGTAATTAAATGAAAACCTCTTGATTTAGTTTGTAACTGAAATTCTTTTTGTATCCACATAATAATATGTTTTAAAGACTCTGCAAACTTACATTTACATAATGACATAAAAAAGGCGATCATAAAGATCGCCTTTTTAAATACCTGTAAAAAAACTAAATCAGAAATTCAGATTTATCCCGTCCCGACTCTATTAATGTACGCATCCATACAGGTGTAACACCACGCCCCGTCCATGTCATCTCGGCATTATCAGGATTGCGATATTTAGGGGGGACTTTAGCAACTTTACGCGCTTGCTTTTTATCGGATTCATAAATTTCAACCGTTGCTCCCACCGATGCTGCTAATTCTTTAATTTGAGCATAAACCTGTTTTCGCTGATTCGTCTGCTTTTCTTTTAAAGCGGACTCTGCATTAGCGATTATCGCCTGCAACTCGGTAGTGGAAAGATTATTTAAATCAGTCATATTCTTCAACCTTAATACTATTTAACATTATTTTTCGTGGCTAAGATTAAAAATACCTAAGTCACTTGAATAGTATTATAACAAAAAATAAATATACCGATTTTATTTATCTTCTAACAACAGAAAAATTAATTTTATGCAGCAGCTCACCTTGCTTAGTGATTATTCTTACCTGCCACTGACCTGCAGTCCTATAGGTAAATAATTTACTAGTTGTCATTCGCGATTTCTTACCTCGAATAACAAACTTGCGTTTATAAATAGTTTTTCCTTCTCTTAACCATTCATGGAATACAGTACGTCCTTTCATATTACTCACTTCAGTAAAGTAATAAAAGCCCTCAGCTTTAGTATTACCTACCAGTATGGGTAAATCAACCTTTCCATAAGGTTCATGTTTATTCACTCCCAACGCTAAGCGTGCACGCGTTATATGCGGATTTAAATATTCAGTTTTAGAAGGCTGGGTTTGCTTTGCTTGTTCTCCTGCCACACTGCTGGCTTTTATTTCCTTGTCTGCCTGCTTAACCGGAGAAACCGGTGCAATAGACTCTGCGACTAAGGTTTCTTTGGGGAGAGATTGCTTTTTTAAATCTTGAGAAATATTTTCTGCAACACTCTTTTCTTTTTCAGAAAAAGTGTCTTTTATGGAATCTGGCCTTTTAATATTAGCCTTATTGCCTATCGAAATACTTTTTGTATATTTATCTGCATCGGTATCAACCTTTTGACTAAAATAATAAGCCAAAATAATAACCAGCAAAAAGATAACAATAACAGAGATAATTCGCCTGACATTCCATTCAGTAATCATTTCGACCTCAGGGTCTTCTATGGTACGTCGTTCTGTTTTTGATTTTACTTTAATTAATAAGGTTTTATCTGCTTTCATTTTCCATGCATTCAAATAATAGCTAGAGGATTAATTGTCTGTATAAACTTATTTTCAGGCATCCACAGACCCAGGCCAACAAAAATTATATAATTGATGAATCCCCTCTTCTATACTGACGACCCAGAGAGGCATAACACTGGCCTGCCAATACTGACACTCTGACGAGCTTGTATCTTTCCTAATAAAGCAGAGAAGAAACCACGAATTAAGCGCAACACACGTTTACTACCCGTAGTAGGGTGAAAAATTAATCATTTCAAGCACGATACCTGCGAGTAATGCACTCTGTCCCTCAGCACATTCGATAGGATTTTTAGATTAGCTCTTTATAGATTCAAATTTATTCATCTTTTGTACCACTGAGCCTATTTTTCGGTGCTTTATGTTGAATCTACGAAAATTATGTCGAAAACCAAGCACTTAATTATGCTCTATCCGCCATCACGTTTGCCCTCCATGGCAAACAGCGAACGCAATTCTAGCTGTTATATGATAATTTATCACCAAAAGCAGATGACCAATCAATGTTAAACTGATCTACCGCAGGTTGTACCGCTGGAAAATTAACCATTTGCTCAATAACATCAACAGGCAATGTAATCGCGCCACAACCTGTCGCTAATACGTCCAATACTTGCTGAGTTGTTTTAAAGCTAGCAGGTGTCAGAATGGTTGATAATTCATGTACATTCAATAAGTGCTGAATTTCCGCACAAACACCGACACCATTGTTATTCAATGTATCGATACGATTAACATAAGGTGACATATAATCAGCGCCATTTAATGCCGCCAGGAAACCTTGTTGCACTGTATAAATAGCTGTCGCTAAAGTACGAATATTAGTCGGACGTAACTTCTTCATTGCAGCCAGACCCACTGGTGTAGTAGGAATTTTAACTGTAATATTTTTGTAAGGCATCTCTGAAAGTTTGTGCGCTTCCTCTACAATACCATCAACAGTCGTGCTTAAAGCTTGTACAAAAAGTTGTGTGTCTTCACCCAAAACTTCCACAATAGCTGGTAAAACGTAATTTACCCCTTTACCAGAACCTGCCATAATTGATGGGTTAGTTGTGACCCCATGTACAGGTAGATATTCATTAATTTCAGCGATTTTTTTTACATCAGCTGTATCAAGTAATAATTGGAACATATTGATTATATCCTTTGTTTTAGTTTTTAGATTGAGATTGTATGGCTGTCATAACCACTGTATTTACTATATCGGTTACAGTACAGCCACGACTTAAATCATTCACTGGCTTATTCAAGCCTTGTAAAATTGGGCCTATAGCTATTGCTCCAGAGGAGCGCTGTACAGCTTTATAGGTATTATTCCCCGTATTGAGGTCAGGAAAAATAAACACATTAGCCTGTCCTGCTACCTCACTATCAGGTAATTTTGTCCTCGCAACACCCGCATCAACTGCAGCATCATATTGCATAGGACCTTCTATTTTTAATTCAGGATGTGCCTGCCGGGCAAGAGCAACTGCCTGACGAACTTTATCCACTGCTTCCCCTTTACCTGATTCTCCCGTGGAATAAGAAAGCATCGCGACACGGGGCGCTATATTATACATCTTTGCAGTCTCTACTGCACTCACTGCAATATCAGCCAACTGTTGTGCATCCGGGTCAGGATTTACTGCACAGTCACCATATACGAGTACCCTATCTTCCATACACATAAAAAACACACTGGATACTATTGATGTACCTGGCCTGGTTTTAATAATCTGAAAGGCTGGTCGTATCGTATGTTGCGTTGTATGTACAGATCCAGACACCATCCCATCGGCATGATTTAAATGCACCATCATAGTGCCAAAATAACTAACATCGGACATAATATCATAAGCCATATCATAAGTAATGCCTTTATCTTTACGTAAATTGAAATACGCCTCAGCATATAGCTCACGTAACTCCGATCTAAGTGGGTCTATAATAATGATACCGTCTAAGTGCAGGCCTAAACTATTTATTTTTTTCTGTATTTCTTCTTTCTCACCTAAAAGGGTTATTTTTACAACTTTTCTCAACAATAAAGTTTGCGCCGCACGTAAAATCCGTTCTTCATTTCCTTCGGGTAAAACAATGTGCTGGATATTTTGTTTAGCACGTTGTATTTGTTCATACTCAAACATCAGAGGCGTTACCCTATCAGGGTGTTTAGCACTAATTCGCTGCCTTAACTCAGAATAATCCAGATT
>WTCN01000120.1 GCA_013138555.1 Methyloprofundus sp.
ATTCACAAGCCGCAACCATTATTTCGCTTGATCAGGCTTATACTCTAAAAGCTCCGAATTCAGTAGGTGAGACATCGCTAAAAATTCTAAAAGTGCCTGGTTCAATGGCATCATTTGATAACCCTGAAGATATTGTTTGTAGTGCACCTGTAGGAACCTCTGTTGTGGCTAGAAACTTTCAGGATGCATTTGGTAAAAAACAGCTATTTGTTCAGGTAGAAATACAGGAGGAAGTCGCTGATTGCCGCCAAGGGGTTAAAGGTTGGACATTGAAAAATAATTTAAAATAATTTAGTAGAAAGTGTTGACAGAACTTATTATTTCTTTATAATAAGCAATTCAATTAGGGCGGGAATAGCTCAGTGGTAGAGCACAACCTTGCCAAGGTTGGGGTCGCGAGTTCGAACCTCGTTTCCCGCTCCATAGGATTTAAGAAGCCGTGATGAGTATCACGGCTTTTTTATTTCGCTATTTAAGGCTGCGTAGCAAAGTGGTTATGCAGTGGCCTGCAAAGCCATCTACATCGGTTCGATTCCGATCGCAGCCTCCAAAGTAACATCAAAATATAGACATAGAATGCGGGAATAGCTCAGTGGTAGAGCACAACCTTGCCAAGGTTGGGGTCGCGAGTTCGAACCTCGTTTCCCGCCCCATATGTCATCTTAAAAAATATCCAGTCTTACAGTGTAATCTCTAGGTAAATAATTCCATTCGAAAGGTATTTGCGTGCTTATTCCTAAGGTAGTGACTTATTTCACCAGGCGTAGTGCTATGCCCTCTAAATAATTGATAATAAAAAATAAGGGCGCAGGCTTTACCTCACTGCGATTAAGTTAAGCCTATTTTACAATGTAGGATGGGCAAAGGAGCTTTATCCCGTGCCCATCATAACGATGTGATGGGCACGCTACGCTTTGCCCATCCTACATTTTGAACTGTGTTGATTCTTAACTTAATGGCAGAGCAGCGCACTCACTTTCCCGTATTCCGCAAGCTCCATACGGGCTACACAACTGGAGCGTCGATAGATGCATTTCCACGCGCGGTGCGTGGGGACGATTAATTGACAACCTAAAAAGAAATATATAAATTCAAGAGATGAACAGTGCAAAATAAGCAGTGGTATTGGCTTGTGTTAAGTGTGTTATGGTTTAAACCAGTGTATGCCTGGGAAGTATCCGGCTTTGTCGGCATAGAAGATCTGGCCTTTATTGAAAAACCGGTAGATCCGCAGCAGCATATGAACTATCTGTCAGGCGTAATAGAAGCTGAGCTATATCATGAGTGGGATAACGGTAATCAGGTTTTTGCCTTTGTGCCTTTTTTTAGGGGAGCCCAATATGATAGTCATCGCACCCATTTTGATGTACGTGAATTAACCTGGGTTAAAGCGGCGGATACCTGGGAGTTTCGTTTTGGAATTCGTAAGGTTTTCTGGGGGGTAACTGAGTCGAGGCATCTGGTTGATATTATTAACCAGCGCGATATAGTAGAAAACACTGATGGAGAAGACAAGCTAGGGCAGCCTATGATTAATTTTGCCTGGATTCAGGACTGGGGAACGCTGGATCTTTTCTTATTGCCGGGTTTCAGGGAAATGACTTTTGCTGGTGAGGAGGGCAGGCCACGAACTCAGCCAGCAGTGGATAGTAGTCAGGTAAAATTTGACAAAAATGGTTTTGAGCGACATATGGCCTATGCAATACGCTGGTCACATTCTATCGGAGACTGGGATATCGGTTTATCCCATTTTTATGGCACCAGCCGGGACCCTGTCTTTCTGCTAGAGCCAAATTCATCAGGGCAGGTCTCTTTAATCCCTTATTATCAGAATATTAACCAAACCGGGCTCGATGTACAGGCGACGATAGGGAGTTGGCTATTGAAACTGGAAGCGTTCGTGCGTGCCAGTGAAATTGATACCAGCTTCTCTACGGTAGCAGGTTTTGAATATACTTTTTTTAATGTTGCCGAGACAGGGCTGGATATAGGTCTGTTGGCTGAATATTTATATGATAGCCGAGGGTCATCAGCACCGACATTATTTGAGGATGATTTTTTTACCGGCATACGTTTTGCCTTAAATGACGTACAAGACACACAAATTCTGGCAGGTATTATTGTTGACAGTAACACACAGGCACAATTTTACAATATTGAAGCCAGCCGGCGGTTTTTTGATAATTTTAAACTAGAAGTTGAGGCTCGCTTTTTTAATGGTGCACCACCGAGTGATCCAGCCTATTTGTTCCGTCAGGACAGTCATTTTAGATTTGAGTTAAGTTATCATTTTTAGCTATTTATAAGGGTGGCTGAGCTGGCCCAGTCTGGTGAATAATAAGTTCATCTCCAATACGTAAAATACCTTCGCTATCATGTAGCGCATTCTGACCAAAATAAACCTGGTTTTTCCATTTTCTGGTGCGCGCTAAAGTACGTAAGGGTTCTTTGTCACTTAATGCGGTTTCAGGGTCAATTTGTGGGACTGAGCAGCGTGAGCAGGGTTTAGGTAACCTAAAAGAAATTTTTCCTATGCTGATTTCTCGCCAGCTGTCTTCAGCATATGCTGTACAGTCAGTGATGACCAGGTTTGGGCGAAAGCGCTGCATGGACAATGATAAATTCATTTGTTGATTAAGCAGAGCAAGTGATGCTGCAGAGACTATTAGAAAGGGGAAGCCATCACTAAAAGAAGTCTGATCATTCGCCTGTGCATAATTTTGATCAACAGTGCGGATGTTGCTTTCGGGCTGGTAGACTAGTTGGCAGCTTGTTTGTAAAAAATCACTAAACCATTGATCGGCTACTTTGCTGACAGGAAATGCCGAGCATTGATCATGCCAGATGGTAACATTCAGGTTTTCGGTTATTTCAGGCGCTTCAAGGGGGAGTGATAAGTCTGGGTGGTCTGGCGCAGAGACAATAAGTTGTTGGTCAGTCATGCGTGTTTTTATCAAAGCCATTCTGGGTAAGCTGCGTTGTGATAAAAATTGTTGTTGCTCATCAACTAACATCCACTTGCGATCATATTGAAGGCCGGTTTTGCTAACAATAGACTGGTTTAGCTGTATGCCTGCCAGGGATTTAATCGGGTAAATAACAATAGAATTAAGAGAGGGCATCGTTTAAACCATTAATATTTCTGTCGGGTTATATAAATGAGTGGAATATATATCATTTAACATTTTTAGCAAAGTATTTTTTTAGGAGTGCAAGCTTTGCTTGTAAGTCAGGTAAAGCCTGACCTCCAATCGTCCCATTTAAAATTGATAACTTTTTATCGTAAAAATATTGTGCTCTTATTGGTTTGCTTTATATTTCGTGTAACTGTTATGCAAGAGAAAAATCAGTTTCATTTTTCATAAGCTGATCAATTAGATCATGCTGGATGGCATCAAAAAGAATCCCATATTCTTCGTTATTGTATAGCCTTATTACTTTTGCTGGAACTTTCCAGATGGTGCCATCTTTTGTTTGCAAATTTAAAATAACTTTAGTTTTGATTGAAAGCGTGTATCTTGAGGAAATGCGAGCGCCTTTAGAGCTAATGTTGATGATTTTAATATGAATATATATATTGGGTCTAAGCAATTGCTTCAGCTTTATGATTGCTTTCTTACTCCTAGGGCTGTAGCGTATTGCTTTGCGACGGTTTTCGCTCGTGTTCTCCCAGCTTGGTGAAGATATTCCATTAGTCATATTAAGGCACATTGAATTAAAATTGAACTAAATCCTATAGTCCGCTGTCCCTGAATAACATATTGATCAATAAGTGTTAAATTTTTATCGAACTCAGAGATTGAAGCTTTTACCTTGTAAATCAAGTGATTATATTTAAGCTGGCGAGATATAGGCTAAATTATTTTGCGATTATTAATATAGTGTTCAAACAGCTATCATGGTCAGTATAATATAATTTCAGGAAAATTATATTAATTTATTTAATAAGCAGAGAATGTTGTATCGCTTATTCTTAGATTTTTCATAGGTATCTGAATGATGGTTTCAGATTACTCAGCCATCAATTGGAATGCTTTGTTTTGTCTACCTTGTTGTTATGCAATGTTAAAATCATCCTCATGTTCCATGATCTGATCAATTAAGTCATGCTGTATGCTGTCAAAAGCAATTCCATACTCTGTATTGTTGTATAGGCTTACTACTTTTGCCGAAACCTTTTCCATGCTACTGCCCTTTATAGGTAAATCAAAAATAATTTTAGCCTTTATTGACAGTTTATGCTCTGAAGAAATTCGGGCACCTCTAGAGCTTATGTTGATGATTTTAATATTAATATTTTTACTGGGCCTAAATAATTTCTTGAGAGTAATATGTGCCTGGTTGTGGTTAGAGAAATAGCGTATCGCTTTACGCTGGTTTGCTACCGTATTTTCTTCTAGAGAAAAAATTTCATCAGTCATATGAGAGACCTTAAATTAAAAATTGAAACAAGGTGTGTACACAGTATATCTTTAGCTAAGCAAACTTACGTGTGTCGGTTGTGTTTTTGTGTTCCATAAAGCTAACATCATAGCTGGTTCCGGTGACTTTTTATGGGCTCTTGCAGGTTATTAATACAGCATTCAAAAGACTGCCTGTATAAGTTTAGTATAAGTATAAGTATAATGTAATTTATTTGATAATTTTTTTCACCGTCATATTTAATAATAAAGATGATATTTATCCGTTTACTTTTGTGCCTGCTTCTTAGCTTGTTTTTAACGAGTCATAGTTATGCAGAACATAAGCAAGAAATTAAAATTGCCTATTTAAGTCAGGAAAAACAAGTGCCGGCTGCATTGTCTAATCTTGAGCCATTTATCGGTGATAAAGGTCTACAAGGGGCCTTGCTAGGTTTAAAAGATAATAATACCACAGGGCAGTTTACCCAGCAGAGCTATCGTTTAAAGCAAGTTATTGTGCCACTAGGGGGGGATGTCGACCTGGCGTTTACAGAGTTACTTAAGCAGGGCTTTCAACTCTTTATCGTAAACTTGCCCGCAGCGCAGTTGGTTAAGCTGCATCAATTAAATAATAATCAAGCATTGCTTTTTGATATAGCAACACGTAGCGATGCTTTTCGGCATCACCAATGTTTAGCTGATGTGTTGCACTTATTGCCAAGCCGTGCCATGCGGGCCGATGCCTTGGCGCAATATATGCTAAAAAGGCGTTGGCGGCGCTGGTTTCTGGTAGTGGGTAATACGCCTGAGGATGCCTTGTATGCACAGGCGATTAAGCGCTCGGCTAAACGCTTTGGTATGCAAGTCATTGCTGAAAAGAAATGGTTACATACTTATGATGCACGGCGCACAGCGCAGGCTGATATTCCGGTCTTTACTCAGGTAGATGATTATGATGTGCTGGTCGTTGCCGATGAACAGGGTTTATTCGGCGAATATATCAGTTATCGTAGCTGGTTGCCTAGACCTGTTATAGGAACGCAAGGTTTGATTGCGACAGCATGGCATCGTACGCACGAACAATGGGGAGCGGTGCAAATTCAGAATCGCTTTAAAGCATTGGCGAAACGGCAAATGCAAGAACAGGATTATGCGGCTTATCTGGCAGTGCGAGCCATTGGTGAGACTGCTACGCGCACACATGCGGTAGATGCCAAATCAATTAAAGGCTATCTTTTAAGTGAAAAATTTAAACTTCAGGGGTATAAAGGTAAGCCATTGAGCTTTAGGAGTTGGAATGGGCAGTTACGCCAGCCTGTGCTTTTGGCTGCGCCTACTTCATTAGTGACGGCACCACCGTTAGAAGGTTTTTTACATCCCCAAAATGAACTCGATACACTAGGCTATGATCAGCCAGAAACCCAATGTCAATAAAAGGAATATGTATGAAAATGACCCCCATTATACTGAGCAGCTTATTGTTATGGACATCAGTGCTAAGTGCAGAAACGGTATTTGTGACTTTAGAAAAAGACAATGCGATTGCCGTTGTTGATCCTGTTGCAGGCAAACTACTTAAAACCGTTAAGATAGGGCAAAGGCCGCGTGGCATACAATTAAGCCCTGATCAGCAAACGCTTTATATCGCGACCAGTGATGATGATACCGTACTTGAAGTCGATGCCAATAGCTTAGCAATAAAAGGCAGATTGCCCTCGGGCGAAGACCCAGAGACCTTTGCGATAAATTCACTGGGGACACATATGTATGTGTCTAATGAAGATGATAATCAGGTGACGGTGATTGATTTAGTAAAAAAACAGGCAATACATCAGGTTACTGTCGGTGTGGAGCCGGAAGGTATCGCGGTCAGTCCTGATAATCAATGGATAGTGAGTGCATCAGAAACCACAAATATGGTGCACTGGATAGAGGCTAAAACGAATCAAATAAAAGAGAATACACTGGTTGACCCTCGGCCTAGAGCCTTAAGTTTTACCGCGGATGGGCAACAATTGTGGGTGACTTCGGAAATTGAGGGTAGCCTGATGATTATTGATGTTGCCAGTAAGCAAATTATTAAGCGGGTACACTTTTCTGTGCCGGGTGTCGGTCAGGAAAAAATTCAACCCGTCGGTGTGGTGGTTGATGATAAGCGGCAATGGGCTTATGTTGCACTAGGGCCTGCAAATCGAGTGGTTGTTGTGAATGCACAAACCTATGAGGTGGAAAAATATCTCTTAGTGGGTGCGCGAGTATGGAATTTAGCATTCTCGCCTAAGCAGGAACGTCTGTATACCACTAATGGTGTCAGTCATGATATATCTATTATTGATTTAGCAGAGCACAAAGTGACAAAATCCATTGCTGTTGGACGTTACCCCTGGGGGCTTGCAGTAAAACCATGAGCAATATTGCATTAGAGATAGCCGGATTAAATTTTTCCTATGCAAAAAAAAAGCAGGTTCTGCATGATTTGCATTTTGAGGTCGACGCGGGGCAGTGCTGTATTTTATTAGGCCCCAACGGCGCTGGAAAAAGTACTTTATTTTCCCTGATTACCCGTTTATACGCACATAAGCAAGGGCGTATCAAATTAGCAGGCTTTGATATACAAAAACAGCCATTGAAAGCGCTTGGGCACTTAGGGGTGGTGTTTCAGCAAACGACTCTGGACCTGGATTTAACAGTACAGCAAAACCTGCGTTATCATGCTGCATTACAGGGTATGAGCCGAAAAAAAGCCAATCCTGCAATACAGGAGCAATTAGAGTGCTTAGGTATGTATGAGCGGCGTACTGAAGTGGTGCGCCAGCTTAATGGCGGGCATCGGCGGCGGGTTGAGATTGCCCGGGCATTAATGCATAAGCCTAGTGTGCTGTTGCTGGATGAGCCTACTGTAGGCCTGGATGTGCCAAGTAGGCAGGCCATTGTAGAGCATGTGCATCAACTGAGTCAGGATGGTCATTTAGCCGTATTGTGGGCAACGCATTTAATGGATGAAATTTATGCCTCTGATAAAATTGTAGTGATGCACCAAGGTACGTTAAAGGCTCAAGGGCTAATGGCTGATGTTATTCGGCAGGCACAGGCAGAAAATATCAATGATGCCTTTTATAAATTAACTCATAGCTAAGTATAATGCGAATTTTTCATTATTGGTTTGCCTTGTGGGGCATTGTTTTCAGAGAGTTGTTTCGATTCATAAAACAAAAAGAGCGCTTTCTTTCGGCCTTAGTCAGGCCATTAGTCTGGTTATTTGTCTTTGCTGCCGGGTTTAGAGCAGCACTTGGCATAGCCATTATTCCACCCTATGAAACCTATATACTTTATGAGGTGTATATTACTCCAGGGCTGATCGGTATGATTCAGTTATTTAATGGTATGCAAAGCTCTTTGTCTATGGTTTATGATCGTGAAATGGGCAGTATGCGAATATTGTTAGTTAGCCCTTTGCCGCGCTGGTTTCTCCTGGTAGCAAAATTATTGGCAGGTGTTTTTGTTTCTATTTTGCAGGTTTATGTATTTTTGGGAATCGCCTGGTTTTATGAAATACAGGCACCTTTAGAAGGTTACTTATGGTTATTGCCTGCTCTGGTTTTAAGTGGCTTAATGTTAGGTGCTTTAGGGTTATTGCTGTCCTCTTTTATTAAGCAACTGGAAAATTTTGCCGGGGTGATGAATTTTGTTATTTTTCCGATGTTCTTTATGTCTACAGCCTTGTATCCTTTGTGGAAATTGCAAGAATCCAGTGTGTGGTTGTATAAGCTAGCGGAATATAACCCATTTTCCCGAGCGGTAGAGCTAATACGTTTTGCACTTTATGGGCAATTTAACCAAGAAGCTTTTCTTTATACATCAGTCACATTTACGCTATTCTTAATACTTGCTATCATAGGCTATAACCCATCAAAAGGAATGATGAAACGAAAAGGGCGTTAAAATGAAAACTGTATATATTAAATTGAATATGGGGAATACGTGAGAAATTCTTTTTTCCTGATAATACCGGAGCAGCGAGAAGATTCGGCTAGTTTGAAGTTATATGAAGAAATGGCTTTAAAGCAATGGATAGATGATCTTCCCGTCGCTAATGTATCACTGGCAACGCGTTTATTACATGACTTTATCGTGCAGGGTAATAAGTTAGCCATGAGTCCGGCTAAACGCCTGGCTTATCTAGAGTTAATCAGAACTAGCTATCTCGTTATGGAGGATGAGATGCGTTCGCGATTATTGAGGAGTGGCTTCCCTAAAAGTGATATGGAGCACAAAACCTATAGTATTCTGGTTAGTATAGAGCGAGAATTAGCCATTTCTTACTGGATTATTGTAAAAAAACAAACACACCGCCAGTTAAGCTGGTTTCAAAGTAAAGATGCAACGCTAGCAATACAGCGTCTTATCAAGTGTTTAAGCAGTATAGTCGTCAGTCAGTATATCATGAACTTGCCTGTTCAAGAGTGGGTATGGATAGATTTACATTCCTTGTATAAGCTCGGGGTAAAAATAAAAAAGGAAAGCACCAAAGTTGCTGATGAATCGTGCTTTATTAATCGTAGTAGCTCTATTCAGGATAGCTATAAGCAAATAATCCTGCTTAGTCTTGCCGATCCTATGGGCTTAATGCCAAAGG
>WTCN01000141.1 GCA_013138555.1 Methyloprofundus sp.
CTTACCTATTGGATCGGGTGAAATAGAAAGTGCTCATCGCTATGTTATTCAGAAGCGTCTAAAATTATCTGGCGCATGGTGGAAAGAGGAAAATATTGAGCGAATGTTAGCATTGCGAGTTGTCAGGGCTAACGAAGAATGGGACGAATATTGGGATAATTTAGCTAAAGTGGCTTAATCTAAAGGAGATTTCCTCACACTTTTAATCACACCCTTGGAAAAATGCTGTTTGCTCAGCCGACAGGCGCATTATTCTTCCTCTAGGCTGGATTATTTTAGTGTTATTATTTTTTAGTATTAGCCCGGGTAAGCGTGGTGTTTATATTTTACCAGCACTCCCCATGCTGGCACTCATTACAGCGCCTTATTTAACAGAGGTTTTAGCGCAAAAATGGCTTAATCGCCTGATCTGGTCGATCATTGCAATCATTGCCGGAGTCTTTGTTACGGCTGGTCTTGCGGGTTTATTAGGGCTAGAGGCTTTGACTGAACTAGAAGCTAAGTTAAGAACTCAGCCCTGGGGGCTATGTTTAGCAGTGGGTGTACTGGCAAGTTTTGCGACAATTTTTAGCTTTAAAAAAGCTAAATTTATTAGCTGGATAATCTTTATTCCTGGCTTGTGGGCGCTGTATAGTACCTGGGGCTATAGGCTACGTGACCCGATAAAAACACCAAAAGCGGTTATAGCAAATATTGCGCAGATAATTCCAGCAGATGCAGAGCTTGGGATTATTGGACTTAAAGAGCAGTTTCTATTATTTTCGCCTTTTAAAACAACACATTTTGGCTATCACACGCTTCAGGATTTACAATTTATAAAGGCATGGCAATGGCAGGCAGAAAGTGAAAACCGCTATATTTTAGCGTTCAAAAAAGCGCCTTTAAAGTGTTTTGATATCAATAAGGCTATTGATCTGGGTTGGGCTCATAGGCGAGACTGGATTTTGTATACAAAAGAGAGCCGCCTAGCGACTTGTAAAAAACCGCCAGAAGATGTGCATACTTTTACGTTTCAGCCTAAATAGCGTCGACAAGTGTAGGATGGGCAAAGCGATAGCGTGCCCATCACATTTAAAATGATGGGCACGAAAAAGCCCTTTGCCCATCCTACAGAAATATACTTGTCTAAATAATTAAGTGGTATGGTTACACCACTCGCCTTAAAACAAACCCTTTATTTTCTTTTTTAATGCAACGGATCTAGCTCTTTTATGCACATAAGTATGACAGGCATTGAGTAGATCAGTATAAACTTCCTGGTAATCCTTATGGCAAAGCTCTGCATATTTTTGCGCAATAATTGCAATCATTTCATCCGTTAGTGACAAGCGAGTAAAATTTTCGATGCATGTCTGGTAACTTAAAGAGCCAAAGTCGATGCGGTTTAAATCAACCAGATAAAATTTATAACTCTAGAGATGTTGCCAAATAACTTAAAGAGGACATTTCTCTCTTTAAGCCTCCCATTTTTATCTATATTCTAAATTCAAATTCCATAAACCTGCGGCTAAAAAGATGAATTTGTCATCTTGCCCATTTCGATTGCGATAAACGTTATACAGGCAATTCATCCGCTTTAACCCTGCAAAAGCATTTTCAATAGGCATCCTGAGCGCAGAAATCACTCTATTTTCTTCCTTCTCAGCAGCAGTTAACGTGCCATTTTTAGGCTTCTTCTTTGGCATCATGATATTTTTATGTACATGTTGAACCCCTTGAAACCCTTTGTCTAGCCATAGATGGCACTCAGGTGGAATGGAACGAAACGACGTTTCTTTATCAAACATTTTTTTATCATGATAATGTCCTGCTTTTGTCGGGCTGACAAAAAGTATTTTCCTTTCAGGATTCGACATCACTATATTCTTACGCGTGTGGCAACCTTGCTTTCCTGAAAAATGTTTGCGTTCTGTTTTAGGTTTGCTTGAACGCTGTGTTCTACGCTCCGTGCCATCAATTAACAAATCTTTCTCTGCGGGAAAGCGTTGCAAAAACTCTTCAACAGTACGAATTTTACGTGCAGGCAAAACTTGTTTTTCACCTAACGTAGCTTCCAAAACAGGCAATAGTCGTTTCACCCAATCGCAGCAATTACCCCCATCTAAATCAAATAAGATCCCAAGCACATCATAGGTTGGGTAACATTTGAGATAAATCAAGATAAAAAACAATCTGAGCCTTGGTGTTGATAGTCGTGATTTTTGACCACCGCCTTTCTTACGAATACAGCCACGTTTAACTCTTTCCGCATCCATGGATTTTTCATAATTTCTATGTCGGGTAGCCGCTCCATCTCATGATGGAGAAGCCCCCTAAGAACCGTGCTTGCGGGTTTCCTCGCACACGGCTCAAGCCTTTATAAGCCCCTTTATCAAGAACCAGTCATTAAACAAAACAGATACCTGTTTAAGGGCAGCACAAAAACCACATGCCTATTATTTAAAGACCTTCACGATACTGATTTGAAGTAAACTCAACCGAAGTCGGGAATCCGCGTCAGTAGCACAAGGCTAAAGTCACTAGCTGAATTCCTAAAGTCATCTGACAAATGTTCTCGTGATTAAAGACCTGTCGAAACAGAGTGTGGTCAACTCTATTTCCCGAAAGTCAGCGCCCTTTCAGGGTAGGATAATGTCGTGCCATCACCGCACTTGCCTGTTATAAAACTGACGTTGACGACACTTAACCCCTATCTGCTTCATTACAAAACAGCCTTCGCTTAATTCTACATCCCATACCCGCTTACCCATCAACAATGCCTCACGGCTGGTTTACTTCCTTCCTTGAAGAGATAATCGGGCTTACCCTGTTCCG
>WTCN01000292.1 GCA_013138555.1 Methyloprofundus sp.
GCGTGGTAGCTGGCTACTATGCCCACAAATACAGAAAAGACATCATTTCTTCCGTCACTTCGGCTGGCGACAAAGGCAAAGACTTTGTACTGCAACAAAAAGAAAATCTGGAAGATATTGTTGCCGAATCAAAGGAAAGTCCAGAATAGATAGATACAAAGTAGCGACATTTCCAGCTTACAGCAACACAGGGCGCGTTTAACCCCTTTCAAAAAATTTAAGCATAAAGCACTGCCAGCCCCTAAAGGAGTGGCAGTGCTTTTGAATATTATTTATTCCTAACCCAAATACCTCCCTACTACTTACATGCCTATACAACAAGAAATTATTTTACGCTATAAATCTTCTGGTCATGTACGCTTCCAAATTCCTGCATATTTATGTAGCGACGAAGTAGCCCCATTCGTATCAGACGCGATTGAGAATATAGGCGGCGTGTATCGTGTTAATTTATTTCGTAACAAAAAGAAACTCTCTATTCGCTTTATCGAAGAGAACCTTTCTTTTCAAGAGCTTGCTCAACAACTTTTCGCACTTCTTGCCGAGTTCGATAAAAAAGGCCTTTTTAAGGCAAAACCTCGCACTATTAACGCCCGTAACATCAAAGAAAGCCTCAAGATATCTGACTGGAAAGGCGTAAACTGGGCAAAAGACAAATATTCCGAAACCAAAGAAACCGCTCAGGCCATTGGCATCTTGACAAAATTTGGACTGAAAAAAAAACCCGAAATTCTCGCTAACCCCGAAAAAACTCTGATTACCTTTTTTAATGATGTTTTAGTCCTATTTTTAATTAAAACTCACTGGAAACTCATTACTAAAAAATGGTTATTATCTCCGATGAAATATCGCTATCAATGGATAACTATTTTTTATCTTATGTATTTATTTATTCGTTCCAAAACTAATAAAAGCAAATAAAGTCTAAGCTCACTATGATCCAATCTTTTCAGCCTAAAAACTTTAAGCTCGTTCATGAACTTAAAAACCGTATTCGAATACATGTTCCCATACTAGAAAAAGACCCGGAGCGGACTTATATTTTTGAGATTATTTTAAAAAAACGCCCAGAAATAAAAAGTATTAAATCGGTTCCTGAAATTGGCTCTGTCACGCTTTACTTTGACCATAACAGACTCCCTAAAAATAACTTATTGACTATTCTGGACATGGTTCTGGGCAATATAGGCAAGAAAAAAATTACCCTGCCAGAAAGTAATATTGTAGAAGACCTGAACACTCCATTACAGGAAATAAGCCTGGCCATAGAAGGCATGAGCTGTGCCTCATGTGCGCTATTACTGGAAATGTCCTTAAAGCGTGATCCACGCATACACGATGCAACGGTTAATTTCGCATCTGCCATTGCTACTGCCAATGGTCGCTTAACACGTCAGGACATGGCGGAAATCATCAGCAAAGTGGGCTATAAAGCAAATTTAATGGATACGCTATCGCAGCGTCAGGAGCTTATAAGAAAGGAGCACTTGCGCCTGGCCAGCGCTAAAAAACGATTTATCTGGGCCAGCATCCTCAGTGCCCCGGTTGTAGCAATCGGCATGGCAATGCCAGCTGGACGTATTTTTCACTGGATTCAGTTTGCACTAACAACACCGGTGGTCTTTGCTGCAGGGAGTCCCTTTTTTACTAAAGCCTGGTTACTTGCAAAAATGGGTAAGGCAAATATGGATAGCTTAATTGCTATCGGTGTTGGCTCTGCTTATGGCTATAGCCTACCTGCCCTATTGAGAGGCAGAGGGCATCTTTATTTTGAGGCTGCCGCCAGTATTATTTCTTTTGTCTTGCTCGGACGTTATATGGAAGAAAATGCCAAAGGAAAGGCAGGCGAAGCCATTAGGAAGCTAGTGGATTTACAGCCACAAACAGCAACGCTATTAAAAGAGGGGCAGGAAATAACCATTAGTGTTGATGATATTGAACTCGGCGATACCCTACTGATCCGGCCTGGCGAAAAAATCCCTACTGATGGTGAAGTCATCTCTGGTATTTCAACAGTCGACGAGGCTATGGTCACAGGCGAAAGCATTCCTGCGGTTAAAGAAACAGGTCATAAAGTCATTGGTGGCTGTGTTAATGGCACTGGACTGCTGACCATTCAGGCGACTGCTATTGGTATGGATACCGTATTAGCTGGCATTATTCATATGGTCGACCATGCCCAGGCTTCTAAGCTCCCGGTACAAAAAATGGTCGATAAAATTTCGGCTGTCTTTGTACCCAGTGTTATGGGCATTTCAGCATTGACGTTTGCTTCCTGGACACTTGCGGGCGCACCGTTTAGCTTTGCCTTTAGTAACGCAGTAACAGTCCTGTTAATTGCCTGCCCTTGCGCCCTTGGCCTGGCGACACCTACAGCGATTATGGTTGGTACAGGTCAATCAGCCAAACGTGGCGTTTATATCCGTAATGGCGAAAGCCTGGAAACCGCGACCCACTTAACCACGATTATCTTTGATAAAACAGGCACTATTACCGAGGGCAAGCCTCAAGTAACCGACTTTATCAATATTAGTAACCTAAGTGATGAAGTCTTACTGACGCATATTGCCTCTGCCGAACATAATTCAGAGCACTTTTTAGCGCAGGCAATTGTGCATTACGCACAGGAACAACATCACTTTGACTTTAAAGCTGTCAAAGACTTTATTGTCACAGCAGGGCGTGGCTTACAGACTAAAGTAGGCCACTATCAGGTTTTAATTGGTAACCAGGCATGGCTAGAAGAGCAGAATATTGATATTTCTGAGTTACTGGCACATATACACACACTTGGCCTGGCAGGAAAAACCCCGGTATTAGTTGCCTTTAATGGCAAAGCAAGTGCGCTCTTTGGTATCGCCGATCAACCGCGTGAATCAGCAAAACAAGCGATTGCGGCATTGCATCAGTTAAATATAGAAACCTTAATGGTGACGGGTGATACCAGCGAAACAGCACATCATATTGCCGGTTTAGTCGGCATCAAGACTGTCATTGCTCACGCGACACCTGAGCAAAAATTACTGGAAATTCATCGTTTACAGAATGAAGGCGGCTCAGTCGGCATGATTGGTGATGGTATCAATGACGCACCCGCACTCGCAGCAGCAAATGTTGGCTTTGCCATTGGTCACGGGACAGATATTGCCATTGAATCGGCTGATTTAACCCTAGTCAATGGCGATATTGCAAAAGTTGCTGAAACCGTTGAACTAAGCACCTACACTATGAAAATTATCAAACAGAATTTATTCTGGGCTTTTGGCTACAATACCGTCGCAATTCCTATCGCGGCAGTGGGCAAGCTGAATCCAATGATAGCCTCAGCCGCGATGGCCTTGAGCTCCGTCTCTGTTATCGTTAACTCTTTACGCATCAATGGAAAATAACGTGGTAGATTTTTTAGCAAATCTGGATTACACGGTTTATACGCTTGCCTTAATGACCGGTTTTTTTGGTAGTGGGCATTGCGCCGGAATGTGCGGCGCACTGGTTGCCGGTTTCTTTATGAAAACCGAGAAAAAAAGTGTCTGGCCTTATATCGCCTATCACTTTGCACGCATCACCATGTATACCATTGTCGGTATTACTGCTGCCCTGCTGGGTGTTGCACTCGTTTCAACCGGTTTATTAGGACATATTCAAGGGATATTACAGGTCACTATTGGTTTTTTTGTGATTGTTTTAGCCTTAGGAATCATTGGACTTTCTCCCTGGCAATTTTCCATGAAATATATGCCAACCAAAGTACTTAATAAGATCTTTATGTCGGCTGCCAGGCGTGGCTCTGTTATCGGTGCGAGCATGGGTGGCATGCTAAATGGCCTAATGCCTTGCCCACTCACTTTTGCGATGGCTGTTAATGCAACGACTGCTCCCTCACCGATAGAAGGTGGCCTAATGATGCTCGCCT
This sequence comes from Methyloprofundus sp., assembly GCA_013138555.1. Lineage (GTDB taxonomy): Bacteria > Pseudomonadota > Gammaproteobacteria > Methylococcales > Methylomonadaceae > Methyloprofundus. The sequence continues at coordinate 3,914 of WTCN01000292.1, forward strand.
TAGGTGTCGGCACACTACCCACCATGTTCGTGGTTACCTTTGCTTTTGGCAAACTAGGTACGAAAGCACGTGGCATTATGCTAAAAGTTGCGGCAGTGCTTATGATTGTAATGGGGGCAAATACCATGTATAACGGAATCAGATTCCTGGCTTCTGATTCTGGTTTTAAGGAAATGATGCACCATATGCAATCCATGGAAATAATGGGCATGGAAAAAAAACCAGAAAGTGATATGGAAATGGATCACTCCATGCATAATATGCCATAAGATTTATTTTGTAGAGCAGTCTTAGGAATGCGTACGAAATAACTTAGACAATTTGGAAGCGGGGGGCTTCAGCTCCGTATGGAAACGGCGGGGCTGAAGCCCCCGCTTCCATTATAGTTATAGATTTTATTAGCTGTACATTCTGTAGGTTGGGGTGAGCTTGCGAAGCCCAACAATCAATGGTTTATCTAGCTTCAGTTGTTGGGGTTCATGCTTCACCCCTACCTATAATACTTTCACAGTCTATTTAGCTATGCCGGATGGACAGAGCGATAACAGTACGCCCACCCATCAAGACTCCCTCACCTATTTCTGCGCATTGAATCATAATGAAACTCACCGCTAACGATCTAATTATTTTACATCAGGCAGCAGATGTACTGGAAAACCCTAATTTTAGTTCAAAAATCACTAAAACCGTGGGTGGCGCAGTCGAAAAAACCATTGCTATTTTACCTGCACAAGTCTCCCTTTCATTAAATGATATAACCCGCACAGCACTGGAAAAATCATTAGAGGGCGCTATTTTTACCTTGAACTCTCGTAAAAGCAGCATTCCCTTTAATAAAACGCACAAATTCTTCGCAGGCTTAAGCGGTGCGATTGGTGGTGCTTTTGGGCTAACTGCGATAACCATTGAGTTACCCATATCAACTACCATTATGTTGCGTTCAATTGCCGACATTGCACGTTATCATGGTGAAAATCTAAGTCATGCGAGTACTAAAATGGCCTGTCTGGAAGTTTTTGCATTGAGCGATAGTGCTAAACATGGCTCGGAAACAGGTTATTACGCTATTCGTTCCTTACTTGCCAAAGCACTAACCGATGCAACGACTCAACTGACAAGCCCAGCCCTCAGCAAAGAAAGCGCTCCATTGATCAGTAAAGCCATCAATCAAATTGCAGCCCGTTTTAGCATCCCGGTTTCAGAAAAACTCGCCGCACAATCCATCCCTATTATTGGCAGCATTGGCGGAGCCAGCATTAACCTATTATTTATTGGTTACTTTCAGGACCTTGCCCATGCCCACTTTTCTTTGCGTAACTTAGAACGCAACTACACCCCTGAAATTGTGAAATTAAATTATCAGAAATATGTCGCACAACAAGCCTCAAATCCAGCAGGAAATTAAATTTTAAGGCAGGACAAATATTAGGGGAGTAGGCTTTTAGCCTACACGTACAAGCTATGTGCTACGCATGTAGGCTAAAGTCTACTCCCCTCCATGCCATCCCGTCATTCCCGAGTTGTTTTATCGGTAATCTGCTAAGTTTATAACCCAAAATTCGTTTTTTTGCTGTATGATACCTAGCCCTCACAGATTTTATCTCGCGTAAATAATGAAGATAGGCCCTTATCAGCTCAATAATAATCTTATTTTAGCCCCAATGGCGGGTATTACTGATCGCCCTTTTAGAAATTTATGCAAGCAATTTGGTGCGGGGCTTGCTGTCTCTGAAATGGTCGCGTCCAACCCTGCACTACGCAAACATAAACGTACTTTATTAAAAGCGGATCATAGCGGTGAAATCGGTATACGTTCAGTACAGATTCTGGGTACAAACCCTGAACAAATGGCAGAAGCTGCACAATTTAATGAGCAACGCGGTGCACAAATTATTGATATTAATATGGGCTGCCCCGCTAAAAAAGTCTGCTCAGTCGCCGCTGGCTCGGCATTATTACGCGATGAAGCACTGGTAAAAAATATCCTTGATACGGTGGTAAAATCAGTGAATATCCCCGTTAGCTTAAAAATTCGTACTGGCTGGGACAAGCACAGTCGTAATGCTGTCAACATAGCCCGGCTAGCAGAACAGGCCGGTATTGCCGCACTCACAGTTCATGGGCGCACCCGCGCTTGCGCTTTCAAGGGTGAAGCAGAATACGATACCATTAAACAAGTAAAACAGGCGGTTACTATTCCGGTGATAGCCAATGGCGACATTACAACAGCGGAAAAAGCACAATATGTTTTATCCTATACCGGAGCGGATGCCATTATGATGGGCCGTGCGGCACAAGGCCGTCCCTGGATTTTTCAGGAAATTCAGCATTTTTTACAGACAGGTGAACATGCGATTCAGACTGATTTAGATAAGATTAAAAGCACTTTACAACAGCATCTGGAGGACCTATATCTGTTTTATGGTGACCTCAATGGTGTTAGAATAGCACGTAAACATATAGGCTGGTACTTCGCCCCTTTAGGTGTCTTACCAGCGACAATTAAAAGCAAAATTTACCAGACCGACTCCCCGGCAATACAGCTATCTCTCGTTAGCTCTGCATTTGAACTTTTCGATAAAACAATGCCTTTTACACATGCAAATACAGCATTCAAGTATTGATAAAATGACCACAGTCAAGACCCCACCCCCTGCCCCTTTATCTGCACAGGTAAAGACAGCAGTTAACCATTATCTAGCGCAACTTGACGGCACTGGTACAACTGGCCTACACGCCATGGTACTTGCTGAAGTTGAAAAACCGTTACTTGAAGCAACCTTACAACACTCAGCTTATAACCAGACCAAAGCCGCACAGATTCTTGGCATTAGCCGTAGTACTCTACGTAAAAAACTAGAACTATACGGACTCTCCTGAAAAAACATCAGCCTTAGAGATTTTTATGAAAAAAAAAGTTAACCGCGCTTTAGTCAGCGTTTCCAACAAAACCGGTATTCTTGATTTTTGCCGCGAATTAGATCAACTAGGAATTGAGCTATTATCAACGGGTGGAACCGCTAAATTATTAGCTGATAATGATATCAATGTCACAGAAGTTTCTGATTACACCGGTTTTCCTGAAATGATGGATGGCCGGGTTAAAACCTTACACCCTAAAATTCATGGCGGTATTCTGGGTCGTCGCGGCATAGACGATGAAGTGATGACTGCCAACGGTATAGATGCCATTGATATGGTGGTCGTCAATCTTTATCCTTTCGAGGAAACCATTGCCAGACCCAATTGTGATTTAGCCACTGCTATCGAAAATATTGATATTGGTGGACCTAGCATGATTCGTGGTGCTGCTAAAAACCATAACGATGTCGCTATTGTGGTTGATCCTGACGATTATGCAGCCGTGCTAAATGAACTGATTAACAATGAAAACCAGCTTGCACATCAAACACGCTTCAATCTGGCACTAAAGAGTTTTGAACATACCGCAAACTACGACACCGCTATTTCACAGTATTTAGGCAAAGTGAATCAGCAAGAATTTCCGGACACGCTTAACTTACAATTCGGTAAAATTCAGAGCATGCGTTATGGCGAAAATCCACATCAGAATGCTGCTTTCTATCAGGAAAAGTCGCCCGCTTCAGGCACTATTGCCGCTGCGCAACAACTGCAAGGCAAAGAGCTTTCCTATAATAATATCGCGGATACTGATGCCGCTTTAGAGTGTGTTAAATCCTTTGAAGAAAAACCCACCTGCGTTATCGTTAAACATGCCAACCCTTGTGGTGTGGCACAGGCAGATAGCATTTTAGAAGCCTACGACTTAGCCTATGCAACGGATCCGACTTCATCTTTTGGGGGTATTATCGCGTTTAACCGTGAATTAGATAAACAAACGGCAAGCGAAATCATTAGCCGCCAGTTTGTCGAAGTTATTATCGCGCCAACCATCAGTGCAGAAGCACAGGTCGTACTCGCAGAAAAGAAAAATGTGCGTGTGCTTGAGTGTGGCCTGTGGAATAGTGGTCATAAACCCAGCCTGGATTACAAGCGTGTTTCCGGCGGCCTCTTAGTGCAGGATAAAGATTTTGGCATGGTTAGCCCTGCTGAAGTCAAAGTTGTCACTAAACGCACACCAAGCGAAGAAGAGTTAGCTGATTTATTATTTGCCTGGAAAGTCGCTAAATTCGTCAAATCCAATGCGATTGTCTATTGTAAAGAGGGGCGCACTATCGGTGTAGGTGCCGGACAAATGAGTCGTGTTTACTCGGCTAAAGTTGCTGGTATCAAAGCAGCCGATGAAGGATTAAGCGTTCCTGGCTCGGTAATGGCATCAGATGCTTTTTTCCCCTTTAGAGATGGTTTAGATGCTGCAGCTGAAGCAGGAATTACTGCAGTTATTCAGCCCGGTGGTTCTATGCGTGACAACGAAGTTATCGAAGCAGCTGACGAACATAATATTGCCATGGTCTTTACTGGCATGCGTCACTTTAGACACTAAAATTTTTACGTAGGATGGGTAGAGCGTCTTTTGCGAAACCCATCATTTTGTGCAGTATTGATGGGTTTCACTACGCACCAAAAAACCGGTGCTACGTTCTACCCATCCTACATAATTATTAAATATGTCAGCACACACCTATCCTTCCCCCTCTTTCTTCCTCCTTTAAAAACTATGAAAATTCTAATTGTCGGTAGTGGCGGTCGCGAGCATGCACTTGCTTGGAAAGCGAGTCAATCGCCTAAAGTTAGCACTGTTTATGTTGCACCTGG
>WTCN01000099.1 GCA_013138555.1 Methyloprofundus sp.
CTCCCATAATAAGGACATCGTATGTTTTAAGCATGATAGTTCTCCGAACAAATATCTCTCTAGCTTAAACCATTGGAGAGTAAGCTTTAGCCTACCTATATCACCACTGATAAAATACTTGAGTTTCGTTTTTATAATTTCGCTGTTGATGACTCGCGCAGACTAAAGAGACTGTGAAAGTATTATGTGTAGGTTGGGGTGAAGCATGAACCCCAACAACTGAGGCTAGGTAAGCCATTGATTGTTGGGGTTCGCAAGCTCACCCCCAACCTACGGAATCTATCTTTTTAGATATATTATTGAATACTTTCACAGTCTCTAAAGCCCCCGCTTCCGCAAAAATATAAAATAAAGGACACTCAAACTTTTATACAAAACCTAACCCTTTTCATACACCTGCACCCGCTGAGTAATACCACAAAGCAATGTATAAGGAATCGTTTCTGCATAGGCTGCTATCTCTTCAACAGGGAGACCTTCTCCCCATAACTTCACCTTATCACCTAGCTTTATATGACGAGTCCCGCTTAAATCAAGCGTTAGCATATCCATAGACACTCGGCCAATCAGTGGCACGCGTTGGTTGTTTATTATCGCTGGGGTTCCTTGCTTTGCATGCCGAGGGTAACCATCACCATAACCTATCGAAACCACAGCAATCAATGCATCTTTCTCAGCCAGCCAACTACCGCCATAGCCTACCGCCTGACCTTTTTTGACTTGTTTGATAGCAATAATACGTGAATATAGGCTCATCACCGGCAATAAGTTAAGTTGTGCAGCTGTCTTTGCTAATAATGGTGAAACGCCGTATAGCATTAAGCCAGGCCGTACCCAGTCTTGCCGTGATGCTGGCCAGCTCATAAGTCCTGCAGAATTAGCACTACTTTTTTCCCCCGAATAAGCACCAATCGTGTCATTAAACAGCTGTAATTGCCGCATCGTTTTTTCATCCTGCTCATCATCTGCATTTGCAAAATGGGTCATAAACCCAATAGAGGGATGAACAAGCTTACATTGCTGTAAACGCGATAATATTTCTACAAACTTAGCCGGATTAATACCTAAACGATTCATCCCGGTATCAATTTTTAACCAGACTCTTAATGACCCTTGTTTATTTAATGACTCTAGTATTGCAACTTGTTCTACTGAGTGTATCACTACCTCTAATTGGTACTTCTGCAAAACGGGAATCTCATTCGCCTGACTAAAACCTTGTAAAACTAAAATCCTTCCCTGTATATGCGCGCCTCTTAAACACATAGCCTCATCAAGTCGAGCAACGGCAACAGCATCAACCTCTCCCTTTAGATGATTTGCTACCCTGAGCAGGCCATGCCCATAAGCGTTCGCTTTAATCACTGCCATCAACTGTGATTTAGGTGCATATTCTCGTACTCTGTGCACATTATGTTGTAAAGCAGATAAATCTAATTCAATATGCGCAGCAACTGGAATCACTCATAATCCCCATCTGAATAAGCATCATATGCGCAATTCTCAAAGCGCGTGTATTTACCCAAAAAGGTGAGACGCACAGTACCAATCGGACCATTCCGTTGCTTGCCAATAATTAACTCTGCCATTCCCTTATCGGGGCTATCTTCGTTATACACTTCATCCCGGTAGACAAACATAATCACATCGGCATCCTGCTCAATACTTCCCGACTCACGTAAATCAGACATGACCGGACGTTTATTGGGACGCTGTTCCAGATTACGATTCAGCTGAGATAAAGCAACGACGGGTACATTCAGCTCTTTAGCCATGGTTTTCAGGCCACGGGAAATATCAGAAATTTGTGCAACCCGGCTTTCACCACTAGAAGGCGACTGCATGAGCTGTAAATAATCCAATACAATTAAGCCTAACTGGCCGTTATCACGCATTAAGCGTCTTGCTCTGGAGCGCACTTCATTCGGTGTCAGTGCCGGAGTATCATCAATAAATAATTTGGTTTCTGCGAGTAAATTAATCGCCGAAGTCAAGCGCGGCCATTCATCATCATCCAGCTTACCGGTTCTGACTTTATGCTGATCAATTCGCCCCAATGATGACATCATCCGCATTGCCAGTGAATCACCTGGCATTTCCATACTAAATACCGCAACCGGCTTACCACTGCCTACTGCAACGTTTTCAGCCATATTCATTGCAATCGTGGTTTTACCCATAGAAGGCCGGCCAGCAACGATAATTAAATCACCAGGCTGTAAACCTGAGGTCATTTCATCCAGATCGGTAAAGCCTGTCCCTTCCCCTGTAATATTGCCTTCTTGCTCAAACAGGGTTTCTATTTTATCAACCGCCGTTCCTAATAAGTCTTTAATAGAGCTGAAACCAGCCTGTCCTTTCTGGCGCTGTTCAGCAATTTCAAAAACACTTTTTTCAGCATTTTCTAACAAATCTCCCGTGGAAAGTCCTTCGGGATTAAACGCTGATTCAGATATGTCCGTGCCAATATGAATCAGCTGTCTTAATACTGAACGATCGCGCACAATATTGGCGTAAGCTACAATATTTGCGGCACTCGGCGTTTCTTTTGCTAACACACTCAAATAAGCTAAACCACCGGCATCATCCAGCTCATTCATTTTCTCCAGGGTTTCCGAAATAGTAACCACATCGAAGGGAACCTGTTTTTCCGCTAAATCCTGAATCGAACGAAAAATAACCCGGTGATCCTTACGATAAAAATCAACTTCACTGACTTTATCCGCAACGGTATCCCAGCGCTGATTATCCAGCATCAAGCCTCCAATAACCGATTGCTCAGCCTGAATAGAATGCGGGGGTACCTTTAAAGATTCGACTGCTACATCGCGGCTTCTAAATTCAGTATTGGCCATCTGTTTGCCTCATATAAAAGCTAATATTTATTCCTCATACTACGACAACATATAAGGTATGATGAAAAATGGAGTACGCATGACTCATTCCTGTCCTTTTCTCTGCAACGCATAAAAAAAGGGCTGTAATTTTACAATTACAACCCTTTTTTACTAATCGATTTTTACTGTATTCAATACGAGCAAGCCCAAAATAAAAACAGCATATCGATAAAACGCTTAACGTTTTGAGTACTGAGGACGTTTTCTCGCTTTATGTAAACCGACTTTCTTACGCTCTACTTTACGTGAATCACGAGTAACAAAACCCGCTTTTCTTAGTTCAGGACGTAAAGTTTCATCATATTCCATTAAGGCACGTGTTACTCCGTGACGGATTGCACCAGCCTGGCCTGAAGGACCACTGCCTTTAACGGTCACATTAACATCAAACTTATCTGTTAATTCTAATAAGTCCAATGCTTGACGTGCAACCATTTGATCAGTTTTACGACCAAAATAGTCTTCAATGGATTTGTTGTTTACTGTAAATTTTCCAGAACCTGATTGAGCATATACACGTGCTATTGCACTTTTGCGTCGTCCTGTTCCGTAATATTGAGCTTCTGCCATGATATTAACCTTTTAAATGCTTAAAGTTCTAAAACTTTAGGTTGTTGAGCTTGGTGACCATGTTCAGGGCCCGCATATACTTTCAATTTTTTAAACATTGCACGACCCAGAGGGTTTCTAGGCAACATTCCTTTAACCGCATTATTGATAATACGATCAGGAAAAGTTTGTCTTAATTTACCTAAGCTAACACTTTTCAAGTTACCAATGTATCCCGTATGATGGTAATACATTTTATCTTTTTCTTTGTTACCTGTTACACCGATTTTTTCAGCATTAATAACGATAATATAATCGCCAGTATCTACATGAGGTGTGTATTCAGGCTTATGCTTACCGCGTAGGCGTCGTGCAACTTCGGTAGCTAGACGTCCAAGCGTCTTACCCTCTGCATCGATCACATACCAGTCGCGCTTTACTTCCGCTGGCTTTGCGCTAAATGTTTTCATAATGGTTATCTTTTTGTAAGATTTTAAGTTAGCCGTATATGATACTAAATTTGCTATTTTCTTTCAAGCCCTTATGACGACCAAGAATAAAAAGACAGCTCAGTTGTTACTTAGTATTATTTTAACATTCAAGCTGCCTAAATTATTTCGTGTACATGAGCACTCAATCATTCACTACACTTGAGTGTTTAGCATATCCAGCGCAAGTGCTTCGGCAATTTTAATACCATCAACGGCTGACGATAATATACCGCCGGCATAACCTGCACCCTCACCTGCCGGATATAGGCCTTGGGTATTAATACTTTGCAATGATTCCCGATCTCGTTTGATACGTACTGGCGAAGATGTTCGCGTTTCCACAGCGGTTAAAACAGCATCATGCATAGCAAAACCTCGAATTTTTCTATCAAATACCGGAATAGCCTCTCTAAGCGCTGTAATTGCATAATCTGGCAAACTGGAACTTAAATCACTGAGTTTAACCCCGGGCTTATAAGAAGGCTCTACCTTGCCTAATGCCTGACTTGGTTTATTATTTAGAAAATCACCGACTAATTGTACTGGCGCATCATAGTTTTCTCCGCCTAAGACAAAAGCCTGCTTTTCTAATTTATGTTGCAAATCCAGACCTGCCAAAGGGTGCTCAGGGTAATCCCGTTCGGGATCTATTCCGACTACAATCGCGCTATTGGCATTACGCTCATTACGCGAATATTGACTCATACCATTGGTAACAATATGCCCAGCCTCCGAAGTTGCAGCGACAACTGTGCCACCAGGACACATACAGAAACTGTAAACAGAACGATCATTTTTACAGTGATGCACTAATTTATAATCAGCAGATCCCAGTAATTTATGACCGGCATAATCGCCAAAACGGCACCGGTCGATTAATGATTGCGGATGCTCTATTCTAAAACCGATAGAAAAAGGTTTTGCTTCGATATAAACACCTTTATCAAATAACATTTGAAAGGTATCCCGGGCGCTATGACCAATAGCGAAAACAATATGATGACTAGACAAGGTTTCTCCATTCGCTAAAACGACACCTTGTATACGTTCATTTTCAATTAATACCTCATCGACACGCTGTTCAAAACGTACCTCCCCCCCCAATGATTCAATCCTGGCACGCATTTTCTCCACCATCGCAACCAGCTTGAATGTCCCTATATGTGGTTTACTTAGATAGAGAATTTCTTCTGGTGCACCCGCCGCAACAAATTCCTGTAAAACTTTGCGCCCATGATGCTGAGGGTCTTTAATTTGCGTATACAGCTTACCGTCTGAAAAAGTGCCTGCCCCACCCTCACCAAACTGTACATTAGACTCTGTATTCAGCTTTCCTTTACGCCATAAACCAAAGGTATCAACAGAGCGCTCACGCACTTCTTTGCCACGTTCTAAAATAACTGGCTTAAAACCCATTTGCGCCAGTATCAGCCCGGCAAATAACCCACAGGGCCCCATACCAACGACAATCGGTCTCTCTTTTAATTTTTCCGGTGCCCGAGCAACAAACTGATAACTATCATCAGGCTTGGCTTTAACTTGCGCATCCTCGGCAAACTGCTCTAATAACTGTGTGTTGTTACTGGTATCGACATCCAGACTATAGATAAAAAATATATTTTTCTTTTGTCGCGCATCATAGCTGCGCTTATAAACACGAAACTCAAGTAATTCAGCGTCTTTAATTGATAATTTATCAACTATTGCCGCGCGTAATTCTAACTCTGTGTGATCCAAAGAAAGTTTGATATTGCTTAAACGTAACATACGAAATTTTTTATAAATTAAAAAATAACACGATAGCCACTGCCATCATGCGCGTAACTTATTTTCACGATAGAGACTTGAATTTAATTCAATAGTAGGCCCTAAAAGGCTGGCTATTCCTCAAATACGGTAAGGCTCTAACTGTATAGACTCCACCCGCCTACCCAGCATATAAATTTTTCCGTTATATCGCTCGGCACCTGTCGAGGAAAACTCAAACTGATAACAACGCGCGATATGCACGTTCCCTACCCTATCCCGCTTCAAGGAAAGTGCATGAAATGCGATATACCCATCCAGCATTTGCAGCTCCATATCATGACAATGCCTGATAGTGGATGCCAATGCAATCTCCCTGACTTTCTGGGTACTTTGCCAATAAAGAAACCCCGCTGTAAACAGCAGAATCATAAAAATTTCATCCCACATATCTAGCCGCTATATCTCTAACTCACCTTCTAAAGCTAATACCTGCAACTCTTCGAGTGCAGGCATTCCCTCTAAAGATTCTAAATTAAAATAATCTAAAAACTGCCTAGTCGTACCATAGAGCGCAGGTCTACCAGGTACTTCCTTATGCGCAAGCACCGTGATCCACTCTCTTTCCAATAAGGTTCTAATCATATTTGAACTGACGCTAACCCCTCGTATTTCTTCAATATCACCCCGTGTTACCGGCTGCTGATAGGCAATAATGGCTATCGTTTCTAAGAGTGCACGCGAATATTTGGGTGGTTTTTCAGCAAATAAGCGTGCTACCCAGGGGGCCAACTCCACCTTCACCTGAAAGCGATAACCACTCGCTACCTTATGTAAGCCAATTCCCTGATCCCTGTAATCATACTGCAACGAATCAATAGCTTCTTGTATTTGCTGTTTTTTAGGTGCTTCCAGTTCCGGAAAAACAGCGTGTAACTGTTTTACTGTCATCGGCTGCTCAGCAGCAAATAAAAGCGCCTCAATAATACGCTTAATCTTTGTATTCGCATCAACAGGAGCTGGTGGAATATAACTCGCTTCAAGTGCCTGCTCTGAAACTGCATGACGTTCTTCCTGCAAGGGATGCTTCTCAGCACTAAGTTCAATCACTGTTTTTTCTTTTTTCTCAACAGGCACGACTGGTTCTGGTTCTGGTTCTGGTTCTGGTTGCAAGTCTACTGCTAGCGCTAACTCTGTCAAGCCTTCTTGCTCAAGACTGTCAGGTGCTATTTGCTGAGCGGAGTCGGACGCGTAATTCTCCGAAGGGTTCTGCCTGGAGAATTTCGATAAGCCCTGCTTTGCTGAGCTCAAGAATGGCAAGAAACGTGACAACAACCCCTGCTTTTCCTTCTCGCTGGGTAAAGAGTCTTGTAAAAAGGAAGTGACTCGTGTCTTCGAGTCTTCCCATAATGAGGGCCATTCTTTCACGGACTGATAAGGGTTCTTTAGTAATTATATGATGACTTAAGTGTTCAACACGCCGTAACACACCTTGCAATGCGTGAACTATCTCTTGTAATTGTACTTCAGGCTGAATTTTATGCACACTCACTGTAGACGTATCCACCGTGGCAATAAAAACATCGCGTTCCATGCGTGGTATTTCAGCTAAACCTTCTGCGGCTTTTTTAATCTGCTCATATTCCTGCAAACGACGAATTAATACAGCACGCGGGTCCTCTTCTTCGTCTTCCGGACTCACCTGCCTAGGCAATAGCATACGTGATTTTATCTCAGCAAGCAAAGCCGCCATTAAAAGATACTCGGCTGCTAACTCAAGCTGTAGCTCAGTCATGACATTAATATAAGTCATATACTGCCTGGTAATTTGCGCTATCGGTATATTCAGTATATCCAGATTTTGTTTTTTTATCAGGTATAGCAGCAAATCCAAAGGCCCTTCAAAGGTTGCTAAAAAGATTTTTAGTGCTTCGGGTGGTATATATAAATCTTCGGGTAATTCTAGATAGGGCTCACCAGAAACAATGGCAATAGCGTCTTCATTATGAATTTCATCAGGCGGGCCTACTGTCATTATTGAATTTACAAACCCGCTAAAGAAAAGAAAAAAGCTCTGGCAATACCTAACGGGTAACCCAGAATAGCGCCTAGGGAATTAGTCATTAACAATATCACCAATAGATAAAATCCATATTGCTCAAACTGATTGTAGTATACCGCCCAGCGTCCCGGTAAAGCCCAGGATAAAATACGACTGCCATCCAAAGGCGGAATGGGCAACAAATTAAGCAAAGCCAAAATAAGATTAATCTCAATTCCCACTATGCCCATAAAAATCAGCGCTTCATGGGCCTCGGCGATATCACTTAAAATAGTAATTCTTATAAATAAAGCCCAAACAATCGCCATTAATATATTAGAGACTGGCCCCGCCAATGCCACAATCGCCATATCATGCTTAGGTTTGCGTAAATTTCTGATATTCACGGGGACTGGTTTTGCCCAGCCAAACATAAAACCAGTAAATGCATACATTAAGCCAGGCACTAAAATAGTTCCAATAGGATCAATATGCTTTATGGGATTTAAGGTCAAACGTCCGAGCATCCAAGCGGTATTATCACCATATTGCTTCGCAACCCAGCCGTGAGCAGTCTCATGTATAGTAATTGCAAAAATAACCGGGATCACCCAGACTATAATTTGCTGTATTAATATTAAACCTTCCATATCACCCACCCAACATAGGAGCGTCTCCCTTACCTTGGCGTATTATTTCAACCTGCCCTTCAACGCAAGAAATAATAGTGCTCGGTTCACTTTCAATAATACCGGCATCAATAATCAAATCTAGCTCATACTCAATCTTATCTCTGATATCAAAAGGATCAGTCAAAGCATATTCTTCATCCGGCAAAATCAACGTCGTACTCAGTAAAGGCTCGCCTAATTCCTCTACCAATGCTAAAGCAACCGCATTATCAGGAATACGAATACCAATGGTTTTACGTTTAGCATGCAACATGCGCCGGGGCACTTCTTTAGTCGCACCAATAATAAAGGTAAACGGGCCTGGGGTAAGACTTTTGATTAAGCGATGTGCATCATTACTGACTTTGCTAAAGGTTGATATCTGTGCCAGATCTTTACACAGTAAAGTAAAATTATGCTTATCATCTAACTGTCGAATACGTTTGATTCTATCCAGCGCCTGTTTATCACCAATCTGACATGCAAGCGCATAATGAGTATCGGTTGGGTAAACAATCACCCCGCCTTTGCGTATTATCTCAGCCGCCTGATAAATCAAACGTGACTGCGGGTTCTCAGGATGTATTTCAAAAAATTGTGCCATCATTTCTCACCAGAATTCTGTTTAAAAATAGAGCCAACTTGATTAGCCCGAAACCCTCTTTACAAATACAATCAAGCCTTTTGTGCCGCTCTTTCAAGCGTTGTCTTTGCCACTTTATCACGCAAGTATACCGGCATAGCCTGTTCAACAGGGACTGTTTGCCCACGCTTAACAGCCACTGCAGCTAATAAAGCAATTTGCGCCGAGTGTGGCAAGTAATCTGCATCAAAACCAATAAGCTGCCCACCTAGACGCTCTGTTAACACTTGCTCATAGCGTTGCCAGCCTGAACCTATACCATAGCCTGTTAATTGCAAAGCATCGACTTCAGTCGCGGGCTGTACTTTTTCCTGGCCTAATAACTGCGCATAACCTTCTGCATCACGCTGATATACTGCCCAGTATATTTCATTCATTCGGGCATCAACGGCGGTAAAAATCGTCTCGTACTCTGTTTGCTGTAAACATGCCTGAGTCATTGCTGCTAAAGTAGAGACCGGCACCACTGGCAGCTCTGCACCATAAGCAATACCCTGCATAACACCTGTCGCAATCCGCACACCGGTAAAAGAACCAGGCCCACAACCAAATGCAATCGCATCTAATTGCTGAGGCCTTAAACCAGCCTCTGTCATTAAGCTATCAACCATCGGCAATAGTAATTTGGTATGCTCTCGCGGCGCGATTTCAAAACGCTGCTGAATATCTCCGTCAAGATATAGTGCTGCCGAACAAGCCTCAGTTGCCGTATCAACGGCTAATATTTTCATGATTTTCTGCGCAACACTTTATAAATCCTTTACCGCCGCCAAAGCTTCATCATAATCAGGTTCATGAGTGATTTCAGTGACCATCTCGGTGTAAATAACTTTATCATGCTCATCAATAATAACCACAGCCCGTGCTGTTAAGCCCGCCAGCATGCTATCCACTATATGCACACCGTAATCTTTTGCAAAGCTGGAACGAAAAGTAGAAGCAGCTGTGACTTCTTTTAAGCCTTCCGCCTCACAAAAGCGTCCTTGAGCAAAAGGTAAATCAGCCGAGACCATTAAAATAATCGTATTATCAAAGTGACTTGCTTTTTCATTAAATGCCCGTGCAGACGCGGCACAAACAGGCGTATCCAGGCTGGGCACGATGTTAAGAACTTTCTTTTTTCCTGCATAGCTCGCTAAAGACACGTCTTCTAAACGTCCATTCACTAAAGAAAAATCAGGTGCCTGACTACCGACTTGCGGTAACTCACCATTGGTATTTATGGTAAGTTTTTCATTACCCGGTTTAAATGTTAATTTAGCCATATTCTTTCCTCTTTTGCTTTTTCTTTATTGTAGGGTGCATGGAATGCACCCTACCTTAATTTATTCTCTATTTTTTCTTTTTAAGGCAATTTTTTTCTTTTTATGATGTTCCATTAAGCGCTTTTTCTTATGCAATTGTCTATCACTTAATTTATTTTTGACCTCTTTAAAAGGATTTTTAGGTGATTTAAAAACAATTCGTACCGGAGTTCCCTCTAGCCCAAGCTTATTGCGGAAATAATTTATTAAATAACGCTCGTACGCTGCAGGCAATAAGTCCGTCTGATTACCATGCACAACAACAACGGGTGGGTTGCGCCCTCCCTGGTGAGCATATTTTAATTTAATTCTACGCCCGTGTACCATTGGCGGTTGATGCGCTGCGACAGCATCTTTTAAAATCTGCGTGAGTACCGAAGTAGACATATCCACCATTGCGGCATCATATAGCTTATGTACCACATCAAATAAAGTACCGACACCACTACCATGCAAAGCAGAAATAGGGTGTTTTTCAGCAAAATCCAAGAAAGGTAATTTAACATCTGTCTGACGTTTAATCAGCTCACGCTGGTCAAAATCCAGTCCATCCCATTTATTAAACCCAATAATCAAAGCACGCCCCGCTTCCAGAACCATACCCAGTAAATGAGCATCCTGATCGGTAATCCCTTCGCTGGCATCAATTAAATAAATCACCACATTGGCTTTTTCTACCGATTGCAGTGCTTTAATAATACTGAATTTTTCAACCACCAGCTTAACTTTAGCCCGCCTACGCATACCCGCTGTATCAATCAGGGTATATTTCTTTTCATTGCGCTCGAAGGGGATATAAACACTATCCCGCGTCGTTCCGGGTTCATCAAAGACAACAACCCGCTCCTCACCCAGCAAGCGATTAACCAGGGTTGATTTGCCGACATTAGGACGACCAACAACAGCAATGGCAACACCACCATCCTGTTGCTCTTCCTCATCTATCACCTCTTCAGGCAATAACTCACTGACTCGCGCCAGTAATTCATTGACCCCACGCCCATGTGTTGCTGCGATAGAGACAGGATCACCAATACCGAGACTATAAAAGTCAGCGGCAGCCATTTCTGCGTTAATTCCATCAATCTTATTGGTGACCAGAATAATCGGTTTATCCAGCTTTCTAAGCATCTCCGCAATGGCTTTATCAGCACTATTCAAACCTTCACGAGCATCCACGAGAAACAAGGCGACATCCGCCTCCTCTAGTGCAAGCTGCACCTGACGCTTGGCAACCGAATCTATACCCTCCACATTATCAGTAATCCCCCCCGTATCAACTAATAAGTAAGGGGTTTCTCCGCGCTTTACACGCCCATATTTTCTATCCCGCGTTAAGCCGGGGTAATCAGCAACTAGTGCATCCCGTGTACGGGTTAAGTAATTAAATAAAGTTGATTTACCTACATTAGGTCGACCAACCAAAGCGATAACGGGTAATGTCATACAGGTTCCGTAGAGTTAAACAGCGAGCAATAAGTAAGCCCGATTAAGCATAGGCACAAAACGGCCTACAGATTTATATTGTGAGATTCATGGCGCATGAGCGCCACTCCATACATTCCCATGCAAAGCATGGAAACGAGAAAAATAGCCTAAAACAAGAGTACTTTAACCGCCGCTAAAGTCCCATCGCTGGCATAAACATATAATATATTATCAATCACGATAGGCTGAGCAACAATAGGCTCATCAGTAATTTCAATACGCCCTAATAAACGCCCATCTATTTTAGACAACCAGTGTAAATAGCCCTCAAAATCTCCGACTACCACATAGTCATCATAGACTGCCGGCATTGATAAACGCCGCTGGTGCAAATCCGTTTGTTTCCAGTAAGAAGCGCCATTACGCTGATCCAACTGCCAGACATCACTACTGGTATCACTCAGATACAAATAACTCATATCAGCCGTTAAACCGGAAATAGCAGGTACAGACTCATTACGCCATAATACGTCACCATCTATAGAGGAAACCGCATTAATCCCACTCTTAAAACCAGTGATAAAAATAGTACCCTCATTCAATACTGGCGTACCATTAATATCGGTTAGACGCTCTACCTCAGAACGTCCCCTTGGAATAGCAATACTGGTTTCCCATAAGTGTGCACCATCTGCTAGGTTGATCGCAATTAACTTCCCATTTGCGTAACCGATAATGGCACTTTCATCCACTATCACAGGCGCACCTTCGCCGCGAATACTTAGCGCAGGAATATTATGTTCAATGGTCCAGAGCTGCTTGCCATCCATTCTATTCAGCGCAATATCTTTACCATCTGTGCAGCGTATTAATAGCTTGTCATCCGCGACCACAGGCAGTGCCAGCACTTCACTGGAAACTCTCTGCTTCCAGACAGCCTCACCTGTTGCTGTATTTAAAGCCAGTACATCTGCCTTGCTAGTGCCTACAAACAGCAAGTCACCATCAATCACCGGGCCTGCTGAAACTGGCATATCAATTTCAACTTCCCAGAATAGCTCACCATCCAATACACTTCTCGCTTGAATCAAACCTTCATGGTCAGCAATAATAATCCTGCCTTCGGCAATTGCTGGCACTAGATTAACCGCTAATTCATCTGTACCTACACCATCAGACTTATCCCAGATAATCTCCAGTTTTATTTCTGGCTGATATTCAGTCAGTTCTGCCGGTGGCTCTGAGTTATCCGAGTCTGAGAACAAGTCACCGACAGAGTCTGTCATCGTGGTAATCGTCGCACAGCCTGACAAACTTACAATAAATAATAAAGCTAAAATTCTACGCATTACGAAATAAGTATTTGAATACTAAATATTGATATTAACCATCAACCTCGTCAGTCGCTGTCAAATCATCAAGTTTAAATTGTAACAAAGGTGAACTTTGCCCCGCTTTTAATGCAGACTGATAAGCCGTTCTCGCCTCACCAATACGTGCCATAGCAACATATAAATCGCCTTTTAACTCTGCATAAATGGCTTCAAATCCCCCTAAAGATGACTGATCTACATCCGCAATTAACTGCAAACCCTGCTCATACTCCTGTAATGCCAGTAACACCCTGATCAGCCGAGTTCGTGCAACATGCTTTAACTCAGCATCATCAGATATCGCAACGGCTTGCTGCAATAAGCTTTTCGCAGCACTTAAATCCTGTTGTTCAACTTTTGCTTTTGCCTGAAATAATAATGCATAACTACTATAAGCAGTCGAACCATGCTCTTTACCTAACTTAGTCGCAATCTTGTCAACTGATTCGACTTTACCCGACTTTTGCGCTAGTAACAACTGCTCATACATTGATGAAGCCTGGTTCATTTTGTCCTTTTGGTAGCTTTGCCAAAAATTCCAGCCCGCAACAATCACTACGGCAGCAATCACGCCTGTGATAACCGAGGTGCCATTTCCTTTCCACCAGTCTTTTAATGCAGCAACCTGTTCTTCTTCAGTTTCGTAAATTTCCACAACTTTTCCTTTTTCCTAAATAATTTATTCGCTTTGTAAGAGTGCTACCAATTCCGCCTGTGGAACTGTACGCTGCTGCTGATCAGTACGTAAATATTTAATACCGATTTCGCCCTTTAAGACTTCATCTTCAGCTAAAATCAATGCGTAATCGGCACCACTTTTATCCGCTTTCTTAAACTGACTTTTAAAGCTTGCAACCCCGCAATGCATTTGCAGTCTCAAATCTGGCAAACTATCCCTGAGTTGCTCCGCTAAAACAAGCCCGGATTTTATAGCGGCTTCACCAACTAAAATCATATAGGCATCAACAGATTGAATATTATTCAGATCTTCCCGGGATTCCAGCAAAGCCAGTATGCGCTCCATGCCCATCGCAAAGCCTACCGCATGATTAGGCTTACCCCCTAGCTGCTCAATCAGGCCATCGTAACGACCACCGGCGCATATCGTTCCCTGCGCACCTAATTCTGTGGTAATCCATTCAAATACCGTCTTGCTATAATAGTCCAGGCCTCTAACCAGACGTTGATTCAGTGTATATTTGATACCTAAAGCATCTAAAGTATCCGTAAGCCCGGTAAAATGCGCTTTACTCTCCGCCCCTATAAACTCCATCAGTGAGGGTGCATTCTCAACCAGTTGCTGCATATCCTTGTTTTTAGTATCTAAAATACGCAAAGGATTGGTTTTTAAACGTCGCTGGCTATCCTCATCTAATTGTTCAGCATGCGCACTAAAGTACTCGACCAGATGCTCACGATAAACCGCCCTTTCAGCCACTGTCCCTAATG
Organism: Methyloprofundus sp.; assembly: GCA_013138555.1. GTDB lineage: Bacteria > Pseudomonadota > Gammaproteobacteria > Methylococcales > Methylomonadaceae > Methyloprofundus. Next base: position 14,593 of record WTCN01000099.1, read on the forward strand.
AATTTAACTGTAACTCCAGCGTATCCAGTATTCCCAGGCGTTGCCATAGACGATGACTGAGTAAAATTAATTCAGCATCAATATCAGGCCCGGCCATCCCATAGGTTTCAACACCTAACTGAATAAACTGACGGTAACGTCCTTTTTGCGGGCGTTCATGACGAAACATCTGCCCATAATACCAGAGTCTATGCACCTGATTATGCAGTAAGCCATGCTCTAGACAGGCTCTTAGACAACCCGCCGTTCCCTCAGGTCTCAGGGTAAGTGAATCACCATTCCTGTCATCGAAAGTATACATTTCCTTTTCAACAATATCGGTCACTTCACCAATAGAACGCTTGAAGAGTTCTGTTTTTTCCACAATAGGCAAACGTATTTCCGTGTATGCGTACGCGCTTAAAACCTCTCTTATTTGTTGTTCAACAAACTGCCAGCGGGCTGTTTGCTCAGGTAAAACATCGTGCATACCACGAATTGCCTGAATATTCTTTGCCATAT
>WTCN01000095.1 GCA_013138555.1 Methyloprofundus sp.
CTGGATTTTAATACTGCTTTGGTAAAGTCGGCTTCTCCAACAGATACGCCGCCCGATGAAATAATAACATCGGCAAATTCAGCGGCCTCATTAAAACGTTTTAATAGCTCACCTTCCTGGTCGCGAATAATCCCTAAATTGGTCAACTCTATATCGGGTCGGTCTAATGCAGCAAGCAGGCTATAGCGGTTGCTATCATATAGCCCGCCTGCGGGAGGCGTTTTAGACGGCGTATAGATTTCATCACCGGTAGAGGCAATGGCAACACGTAATTTGCGTATCACTTTAATTTCAGTAAAGCCTAAAGAAGCAAGCAAACCTATGTCAGCTGGGCAAAGCATTTTTCCTTTTGTTAAGACAGTTGCTCCCTGTTGTATATCTTCCCCCGCCTGACGTACGTTTTGTCCCGCTGTATGTCGGCCATCAATGCGTATGTTATGATCGCTACGCTGGCAATGTTCCTGCATAATCACCGTGTCTAGCTCAACAGGCATTGCAGCACCTGTCATAATGCGTACACAGTGACTGGGTAAGCAGTTGGCGGAAAAAAACTGCCCCGCTAAAACAGTTGCCTGAACTTTTAAGTTAACTTCAGTATTTTCTTTAGCTAAATCAGCACCGCGTAAAGCATAGCCATCGACTGCCGAGTTAGTATGTGCGGGGACATTGACTGGGCTTATGATAGACTCAGCCAGACAGCGGCCTCTTGCCTGTTCAATGGGGATTTGTTGAATATCCTGTAACGCAGTTGTGGAGGCAAGAATTGTTTTTTTTGCTAGGTCAAAATGAATCAGTTCAGATTCATTGTTATCATGACAGTTTGTTTGAGTCTTTATCATTTACGTGTTGCGGGGCCATTTAAAGGCAAGCCATTGGCCATAAAACTTAAAAAATACTCTAGTTCACGTAGAGCGGTACTTTGCGCGGGGTCAATTTTGGCACGAATCAGTTTATTGCAGACCATAAAGCGGCGATGTAAGGTTCCCATTTCACCTGTATTTAAACGGTATGTAGGCCAATGAGTGGTATGCCCAAGTGCAGGGCTTAATATTTCAGAGCGTATATATTTACCGGCATTATCCACATGACAGCTGGCACAGGAAAAGTTAAGCTGTCCACGACGTTGATAAAAGTAGGCTTTGCCATGCTCATAAGCTGCAAGTGCCTGTTCTGAATGTTCCGGTATCTGGGTATTAATGCGTTGTCCACGTGATGTGTAGGCCATATAAGCCAAAATGGTATTTATTTCGCCTTTGGCATAAGGCAGTGCTGCCATCTTGTTCTGTTCCCGGCAGCTATTAATCGCACTGACTAAAGTGATGATTTGCTGGGTAGCCTTATCCCAGTAAGGGTAGTTTTGAGCAATTGCAATGCCCTGATTGGCAAAACAATTCGCATAGGTTTTACCATTGGCAAAAGGCAGATAAAACAGTTTTTCACCTTGTTCTAAGGCAAATTCATAAGGGGGAAATTCTTCGATTGCCTGCCAGGAGCTTTTTGCATCCGGGTCTATGGCATAAACGCCCTCAGCATAGTCATCAAGCTGTAATTGCGGAAAGCGTTGTTGATAAAAATCACGTATATGTTGCCTATCTTCAATAGGGCTGGCTAATGTTAATGAACTTAACATTAATAGGCACATAAGCAAGTATGATTTCATTGGATAATATGCTCTTTTCTCTCATGATAGCCTAAATTATCATGCCAGCTTATGGTGACTGTGTCGCCTGCCTGAGCAGATTTAAGTCTAAAAGAGAAAAAAGGATTTTTTGAGACACCAAACCCCATTTGGCATTCACTCATCACTTTATTATTATGCGCAAATGTCAGAGTCTGAATAAAGTGCGCGGGAACCAGCTCACCCGTTTCTTCATTTTTCCTTTTTCCGGTTTCCATCGGGTGTGCGATCAGGGTGCGCACCAAAGTATAATCATCCAGCCGTTTACTGCGAATTTTAATTGTTGACATATTAACCGCCACAGCCGCCCAATGTTACTTTTACTTTTTGTCGTGTTTGATAATACTGCTCTTCTGCTTTAACAATCACAATGACATCACAGGTTTCTTTCATTTTAAAGCGTGCGCCAATAAAAGTTTCTAAATCAGGGTTTAGACTGAATTTAGCAATTAAAGGCACGGGATTTTTTTCCGATAAAATATAAACGGTGTCGATATTCTCTATAGAACTGGTGATGGTAATTGGCACAACCGAACCATTCTCCGCAGTACGTGGTAGTTTTAAATGAATTTTATCACTGGTCTGTAGGGTTTTGTCGGGAAATAACTCCGCGAGTGTTGTATTGATAGCCTGATGACGAAAATCACTCGCCAGCCAGTTGGCCGCACTGAGTTTAGAAATGCTCAGGCTGATAGTATAGCCAGCGAGTATGAGCATTTTGTTAATAAAATCACGACGAGTTGAGCGCATAAGTTGTCCTGTGACAGATCTAGATAACACAAACCTTCGATATTTTTAGAAAAATATCTCAGTGCCGGACTCATTAATAATCAAGCCCGGCCTGGAAAAATACAAATGTTTAAATAACTAAATCATCCAGATGTTTTTCTGCGTCCAGGGCAGACATACAGCCCGAACCGGCAGAAGTAACTGCTTGTTTATAGATTGAATCCATGACATCACCCGCCGCAAAAACACCCGGTATACTGGTCGCAGTTGCATTGCCTTCGATACCGCTTTTAACCCGAATATAGCCATGATTGTCCATATCTAACTGGCCTTTAAAAATCTCGGTGTTTGGGCGGTGACCGATGGCGATAAAAACACCGTGTACATCGACATCTTTAGTATTACCGTCCAGAGTACTTTTAATGCGCATCCCTGTGACTCCCATATCATCACCTAGGATCTCGTCTAAAGTATGATCCCATTCAATGACGACATTGCCATTTTCTGCTTTTTCTATCAGCTTATCAGATAGTATTTTTTCTGAGCGAAATTTATCGCGGCGGTGAATAATGGTCACTTGTGAGGCAATATTAGCTAAATATAGGGCCTCTTCAACAGCTGTATTACCCCCTCCGATCACGGCAACAGGTTTGTTTCTGTAAAAGAATCCATCACAGGTAGCACAGGCTGAGACCCCTTTGCCGGCAAAAGTCTCTTCAGATTCTAGCCCTAGGTACATGGCTGAAGCACCTGTTGCAATAATTAATGCATCACAGGTATAACTGCCTGCATCGCCTGTTAATTTAAAGGGACGTTCAGAGAGTTCT
>WTCN01000313.1 GCA_013138555.1 Methyloprofundus sp.
GATAAAAAGTTTTTAATTTTAACTTTTTTTAACATGATACAACTCTATTGGTAAACAGTGTTTCTCAGATAATTAAATTCTATCTATATAACGGATAACATCCCTTTGAGGGATGGTATCCGTCACGTTATTTTTCTGAAAAGCTAGAAATGAATTACGCAGCAATACCCGTATGTCTCAGTAAAGCATCAATATTCGGCTCACGCCCACGAAATTTTACAAATAAATCCATAGCATCTTCGCTACCGCCTGTTTCTAAAATATGAGTTAAAAATGCCTCACCTGTGGCTTTATCAAAAATCCCTTTTTCTTCAAATAAAGAATAGGCATCACTGGAGAGTACTTCAGCCCATTTATAACTGTAATACCCTGCCGCATAACCCCCAGCAAAAATATGTGAGAAGCTATGTGCAAAACGGTTAAAAGCAGGTGGAATCATCACCGACACTTTTTCGCGTATATCCGCCAGTACTTCATATATTTTTGCACCTTGCTCAGGCGTATAATTTTGATGCATTTGGAAATCAAACAGGCTAAATTCCAGTTGCCGAACCATCAACATGCCCGCCTGAAAGTTTTTCGCAGCCAGCATTTTGTCAAACAGTTCATCCGGCAGCACATCCCCTGTTTTGTAATGCCCCGAAATAAGCACTAAGGCTTCTTTTTCCCAGCACCAGTTTTCCATAAATTGACTGGGTAATTCAACGGCATCCCATTCCACACCATTGATACCGGACACGCCCAAATGATCCACTTTAGTCAGCATATGCTGTAGACCATGACCAAATTCATGAAATAAGGTCAGTACTTCATCATGGGTTAACAAGGCAGGATCATCCCCGGCAGGCGGGGTAAAGTTGCAAGTTAAATAGGCAACCGGAATTTGAATTTCACCGGCTATTTTTTTACGTCCTACACAATCATCCATCCATGCTCCACCGCGTTTTTTAGGCCGTGCATACAGGTCGATATAAAACTTGCCACGTAACTCACCAGATTTATCTTTAATCTGAAAAAAATGTACATCCTCGTGCCAGCAATCAATCCCTTCAACTGCTGTAATATTCAGTCCATAAAGCTTTTCGACAACACTGAATAATCCCGATAAAACCTTGGGAGCCGGAAAGTATTGTTTAACCTCTTCCTGAGATAAGTCATAGGCATATTGACGCATTTTTTCAGAATAATAGCCTACATCCCAGGGGTGTATCTTTGCAATACCATGCTGCTGTTTAGCAAACTCTGTCAGCTCGGCTAAATCCTGTTGTGCCTGTGGCAATGACTTTTCCGCCAGTTCTTCCAGAAAATCCGTGACCTGTTTTGGCGAATCTGCCATTTTGGTGGCCAATGATAATTCGGCATAATTATTAAAGCCTAATAATTGTGCTTTTTCATGACGCAGGGCAATGGTTTTTTCCATAATCTCGCTATTATCCCACTCAGGCTTAGCCCCTAGTTCTGAGGCACGGGTGGAAAAAGCTTTATACATGTCCGCACGTAATTGTCTGTCATCTGCATAAGTCATTACCGCAATATAGGAAGGAAATTGCAAAGTTAGCATCCAGCCTTTTTTACCTTCCATCTCTGCCGTTTGTTTAGCTTGTTGTAAAGCTGAATCCGGCAAGCCTGCCAAGTCACTTTTTTTGGCCAGGAGTTTATGCCAGTCATTCGTTGCATCCAGTAGGTTTTCTTCATATTTACTGGACAGCTGTGAAAGCTCCAGGCTGATTTCCTTATACCGTGCCTGCTTTTCTTCATCCAGATCGACACCTGATAAACGAAAGCTGCGCAAAGCGTTTTGAATCACTTTTTTCTGTGCAGTGTCTAGTTGTGCATAGGTATCACTGGCTGCAATCGACTCATAAGCCTTAAACAGCCCTTTATGCTGTCCCATCTCAGTAGAATAAGCGCTGAGTTTAGGCAAACAGGCATTATAGGCATCGCGCAACTCATCATTATTCACCACGGAATTCATATGGCTGACGGGTGACCAGGCTTTATTAATTTTATCCTCTACCTGCTCCAGAGGTTCAATCAGATTTTCCCAGCGATAGGTTTTATTTTCCATCAGGCATTGCTCGACGGCTGCGCGCGCCTCAGTCAGTAACTGTTCAATCGCAGGTTCAACATGTTCAGCTTTAATTTGTGAAAATAAAGGCAGCTCGCTGTCAGTCAGTAAGGGGTTAGTCATATATTTAAAATAGTTGTATTGATGAGTAAATGAGAAGAAATGATTTAATTTTTTTGAAAGCCTATAGCGATGTTAATCGCTACTCCATATTAAGTTGGTGGTCATTTTTTTCATTATATAGCTCTCTGGAAGCAAACATAAAGATTTATAATAAAAATAGCTTATAATTCAAGGCTAGCCTGAAGAATTTCCCGTCATGATATATTTAGAAGGAACACATGGATATTTATACATTCGATTTAGCACCAACGAACACTCATTTTCAGATTCCTTTTGATTTAACTGAAAAAGCATTTCATCAATGGTTGAATTCTCTGGCATCCGCACCTGACCTCGAAAGGGCTCAGCAATTACTCTTAGCCCTACAGGCGATTAATAAAGAAAAAACCCTCCCTGCGGCTAAAAAATCATTGTTATTAGAAAGCGTTTATAAAATATTAAGTGTTTTTTTAAAACCACTACACACAACGCTATTAAATAGTACGCTTCCTCTTTCACCTGAAGAGCAAAGCAGTATAGAGCATATCGTATGGATATATGCCGAACTGGCCAATGGCTTTGCTAGGTGTATCACTAAAAAAAGTAGCCGGGATAATGCGCAAACTTTGTTTTATGGTTTGCAGTCATCAATTATTGTTTACACTCATATCTCCGGAGTCTACCAGCTGCCTTTCCCTAACTTCTGGAAACAAAGTTATTTGTTCTATGGCTTCGCCTGTAATCTGGGGATACAAGATTTAAATATTAAGCAACATGACTTTCATAGTGACACCGTCAATAAAGCATTTAAGCACCTATTAGCACTTTATCACTGTGGTCTGGAACAATTTCGGCCACGTGATATTGTCACTATTTCTGCTTGCATGGAAAAACACACATCAATGATGCTGATTGATAAAAAAATTACTAGCAGCAATGCTGTTCAATATTCTGCTTTTGACTTAAAGACAGATACCCCCCCCACTCCCTTAGCCCGCTTTGAAAAAACAGAAAAAAGCGCATTGCGTTTTTTCTCTGCTTATCTGGCAGCAGCTAAAATTTGCAAAAATGTCTATGCAGAATCCCCCGGCACAGGCATTTTAAAAGCTATAAATTACGAAAATATTCTGCAAGCATCAAAAACGCTTAGCTTTTCACAAAAAAGAAAATTTACCCGCTTTAAGGATCAGGAAATAAAAAGCGGTATTATAGGTTTTAAAAATATTATTGATGAATTAGTAAAAAGCAGCTCCCTGTCACCTGCAACAACACCCCTGGCTAAAACCAAAACATACGATCCAAGACTAGCAGAAGGCTGGAAAACGCCTGATCTGGAATTAGTCGCTGAAGGGTATGAATCTCTTGATGTCATGAAAGGCAAACTCACATTAGGGAATTTTTTTACTGAACAACAGAACCAGTTAACTCAGGTACAAAAAGTCTTTAAGGCGAACAATCATAACTATAGCCTTGATAAAAATATCTGGAATAATGCTTCGGACGCTGAACAACAAGAATCTTCCTCTATCCCCCATTCGGCACTCAATATTTCTGACAATAGCATCAAAGGCTATAAAATCATATTCAATACTGCCGACAATACAGCACAGCTACAAATCGGCGATATTATCGGTATCAAAAACAAGACTTCCATTGAAGTTGGTATTATTCACAGAATCAGACAGTTAACCGAACATAAACTACAATTAGGTATAAAGCTTTTAACCCTGGAATCCGAACTGGCTTATATATCTCTCCCCAAGCGTGACTCTATCTACGCATGGGCATTATTTTTACCTGGCATAAAAGCACTTAACTCAGAAGATAGTATTATTTTTAATGACAATCAATTTCAATGTGGAGAGTTCATCGACCTGCACCGTTCTGGTCAAGAGGTCGTTTCCTGTCGTTTAAGTAAGCTATTACATATTTCCTGTGCAGCATCACATATAAAACTGTTTAACCCAAAGGTTTTAAATGAACTTTAAACAAGCAAAGTAGGGTAAACAACGCCTTTCTAGCACCATAAGTGGGCAAAAAAGCGTTGCCCACCCTACCATAGTTTTCTGGCAACATAAGATAATACGTCCAGTAAATCAGTCTCCTTTCCGGGGTTCTCTCTTTGCAGGATAGGTTGCCGGGAGCTGTCTATACTACGCGGCTGTTTTCTGCTAACTTTAGCTGTTTTTTTCTGCGCTTCTTGCTCATGCAATAACTGCCCCCCCGCTTTCTTCCACTCCATCAAGTGTGTTACTTCACCGCTATCCAGCCAAAAACCGTGAAGCCGACAGCTATCGACAATCACCCCGCTTTTTTTCGCATAATTAGCCCGACGCATAAACGCTTGGCAGACAGGACATTTAATATACCTTACAAGCTGTTTTTGACGATAACGATCAGTATTAATATTATCTATATGTGCCTGATTAATCGCGATCACATGACTGACTGAATGATTCAACAAGGCTTCCATTTCCCCTAAATCAAAAAACAAGCCAAAACAATCAGCACAACGTTCTATATGAACAGCTTTATCCAATTGTATCTGGATGGTTTGCAGCGGCTTCTCACAATGCGGACAAATCCTATCAGAAAGCTTTTCATGTACAGAAAAATCATGCTTTGCATGTAAATCCACATCATTACGCACATTACAATAGCGACAACGATTGGTATTTGCCAGCAAGGGAGCTGAACAGCTTTTACATCTTGCCATTAGAGTGTATCCAGAATTTCTTTTTTCTTAGCCGCATATTCATCTTTTGAAATCAGCTCAGCCTGAAACATTTTTTTCAATTGCCCCAGCTTTTGCATAGGATCATCAGCAACACTCTCTTGCACCGTAGCCGTGCCAAAATTAGCACCCATTGTTTGTGCCATCGTCTGCCCCATACCCATCCCGGCACCTAGCCCCATCCCTAACCCAGCCCCTCCGCCTTCGTTTCTTGCGGCTTCACGCATCGCTTCTAATTGCTGCATACGCGCATAATCCAGACCGACTGCCTCGGCAGCCTGCGCTTCAGCGGTTAAGTCAGCAATGCGATTAACCCGCGTTAAAGTCGCTTCATCAAAGTCAGTGCCTTCGATACGAAAATCAGTAATATCAAAGCCCAGCTTGCCAAATTCATGCTGTAATTTACTGTCCATCGCAACAGCAATTTCTTCACGGTTTGCATCAATTTCTGCGTACGAATAACGACTTTCAGCTAAAAAATCAGCCAAAGGGTGAACCAGACGGCCGGACATGACCTGACGAAAACCATCGATGAAAAAATCATGCTCGGCCCCCACCACGTTGACAAAAAAAGCCTTTGGGTCAGCAATACGATAACTATAATTCCCATAGGCCAGCAAACCTACCGGAAACTTATATTTGGGATCATCATATTTAATCGGTGAATTCGTCCCCCATTTCTGGTCAAGTACTTTTGTTGTTCTATAAAAATAAAGTTGCGCCTTGTGTTCACTCTCAAAGAACTGCATAAATTTAGTCACGGTAGTCCAGAAAGGAATATTATCCGTTTTTAAATTAAGCAGGCACTCCTTATCAAGCACTGCCTTTATTTTACCTTCATAAACAAAAATGCAGCCCTGCCCGGGACCTACAATTAATTTTGACGCATTTTTAAGCTCGTCCCCGTTACCACGCCATTGTTGAAACAATACATCTGATTCCGGCATCTCCCACTGGATAACCGAACGTAATTGCCGTCTAACACCATCAAATAGTGCCATAGTTTCTGTTCCTTAATAATACGAAATATTAAAAGCTTAGTTGAATATTTAATTTAAGCCAAAGAACTCAGTATTTTTTGTGTATCAGCCTATACAGTTCAGCTGTTTAAAAATAAATGCATTCGTATTTAAAATAACCAAAGACCTGACACACAATCAATATAACTGTAGAATGATTATGGTCTTGAATGCATAACCTTACACACAAGCGTGCAACTCTTTGATTTAAAAGAAGCTCATGAAAATGTTATTTTCTTTAAGACCAATGTATTATAAAGTTACCTGATTACCCATAACCCTCAGCCATATTCAAGCACGCTCGTCATTCCTGCATGTTGCTAGCAGGAATCTATAGGTCTAAGCAATAGATTCCCGATAAAAGGCTTCGGAAATGACAAGGTTGGTTTTTTATAATATACTGATATTGAAGTTTTTTTCAAAATGGCTGAGTCTTGTGAGAAATCAGGATAACCTATGCATAGCTATCTGAATTCCACATACTGAAAAATTAAAGATACCTTAAAATACATTTGAAAATTAAGGGGGAAATTTGCGGATTTTATTAATTAGTGATAGTGATTATTTACTAGGGCTATTTAAAGGCTATTGTCTTAATGCCAGAGATTATGAAGTTAACGCTATTGACGATTGCAATAATTTCTATCGCGAGATAAACCTCAACCTTCCATTGTTGGTTTTTATCGATATGGCACACTTACCACAACTATTGAATACGACTGAGTGGCCGGAATCTCAACGCATTATTAAAGAAAAGCATCTTATTATTTGCGGCATTGGAAAACAACCGATAAATAACAAAGACACCCAGTCAAAGTTAACATTAAAAAAAACCTTTCCCGAACCTTTTAACGAAGATGAAATACTCACTTTTCTTCGCGAAACATTAGCTGGGAATAATATTTCAATCAATGAACGTAGAAATGCTCAACGACGTAATAGGGTTGAAAGACGGAGTCCTTTGACACCAATGCATACCTCACATCCACCTGTTACCCCACCTAACGAACAGCACAATTCAAAAGAAAATATCAGAATAGGCTCCTTGCTTATTAATCACTCACACCAAATGATTACAATAAATAACACCCCTATCGATTTAAGCCTTAAAGAATTTAAAATATTTAATTATTTGGCTGAAAACTCAGGGAGTGCAGTCAAAGCAGAAGATATTATTAAAATAGCTTGGACGGGCTACACCAGAGCAACCAAAGCAGATGTACATCAGTACATACATATGTTGCGTAAAAAAATAGAGGTTGACCCCAGTAACCCAAAAATACTTATTACCATAAAAGGGGTTGGCTATGAGCTATGTCCTTGATCGCTCTACTTGCTAAACTCTCTTTTTTTCTTTGGATATAAAAGGCTTTATTTATTTGAATTATCAAACCGGAGCTAAAAACCATGACCGAAGTCACTCAAAACAAACAGCAAGCGAACGTATCAGAACTGCGTAAAGCTCTTTTTTCCTGCAAGAGTTCTTTTATGTCAGCCGGTTTTTTCAGCTTATTCATCAATTTATTACTGTTAATGCCGGCTATCTACATGCTTCAGGTATATGACCGGGTATTATCCAGTGGCAGTGAATCTACCTTGTTAATGCTAACTCTGATTCTGGTATTCCTGTTTCTTATCATGGGAGGGTTGGAATGGATGCGCTCACAAATATTAATCGTTACCAGCAATCGACTGGATCAATTGCTTAGTAGCAGAATTTTCGATGCCATGTTCACGCAAGCCCTCAACAGCGGCGGCAGAGTAGCCAGCGCTCAACCACTAAATGATCTACTACAGCTACGCCAGTTCATGACCGGCCCAGGGCT
>WTCN01000181.1 GCA_013138555.1 Methyloprofundus sp.
TCCTACAGCTGCTTAAGTTGTTTTGTGCATATAGTCATATGAAGTCGTCAGTTTACAAAGTAAGTGTGAACATAGGCAGCAGGGCTATTCGCCCTGTATCCCGACTTTCAGTCGCCAAACTCTCTAACCCACCCGCTTTTAGCGGGTGGTTGTTTAGTTAAGTTCAATTGATTTCACACAATGTACTATCGAACATCTCTGCATTGGCTTGCTTGAGGTCCTCTTCAAAGCCAGGAGGAAAGGGTTCTGATAATAAGTCGCCAGTGATCATGGGAGGATAGATTTCTTGATAGTGGCTGATTTTTGTTTGACTAATTCGTCTGAACACATGTTTACGGTTTAATTCTTCAGTTCGACACAGTCCTGCTGCCGCCAAAATTTCAGCGACACTTTTCACCGTTTCCTGATGAAAATTTGCAACGCGTTGACGTTTGTCGCTAACATCCAGACCTTTGACTAGTGCAGGTAGTTGCGTAGTAATACCTGTAGGGCAGTGACCGGTATTGCATTGCAGTGATTGAATACATCCCATAGACAGCATCATGCCGCGCGCACTATTGCATAAATCAGCACCTATGCTTAAACGTTTGATGATATGAAAGCCAGTAAAAATCTTACCTGAGGCAATGATTTTAATGTCTTTTTTTAAATCAAAACCGATCAGGCAATCACTGACAAATATCAGCGCATCCAGTAATGGCATCCCAATAGAATTACTGTATTCCAGTGGTGCCGCACCTGTTCCGCCTTCACCGCCGTCGACGGTAATAAAGTCGGGTTTAATACCTGTTTTTAGCATTGCTTTACATAAAGCAAAAAAGTCACTGCGCTGACCAATGCATAATTTAAAACCAATAGGTTTACCAGCAGACAGCATGCGCAATTGCTGAATAAATTCCAGTAATTCTAGCGGTGTGGAAAAGGCTGAGTGTGCCGCAGGAGAATTTACCTGTGTATAAGGCTCAATGCCTCTGATTAGTGCTATTTCCGGGGTGTTTTTACAGGCCGGTAATACACCGCCATGCCCAGGCTTAGCACCTTGAGACAATTTTATTTCAATCATTTTGACGCTAGGGAGTAATGCTTTTTCAGCAAACAGTTTTTCATCAAACCCACCACTGGCTGTCCGGCAGCCAAAATATCCTGTGCCTATCTGCCAGATTAAATCCCCCGCATATTTTAAATGATACGGACTGATACCACCTTCACCGGTATTGTGCGCAAAATTGCCCCGTTTTGCACCGCCATTCAAAGCCATGACAGCATGACTACTTAAGGCACCAAAACTCATGGCAGAGATATTAAATATGCTAGCCTGATAAGGCTGTTTACAATCTGGTCCACCAATGCAGACACGTAAATCCAGGTTAATATCTTCCAGGCTTTTTGCCGCTAAGGAATGCCCAATCCACTCATAGCCAACCCGGTAGACATTAAATTTGGTGCCATAAGGTACGGTGTCTACCTGTTTTTTTGAGCGCTGGTAAACAACAGAGCGGAAAACCCGGTTTATCGGTGCGCCATCAAGGTCAGGCTCGACAAAATATTGCTGAACCATTGGTCGTATATCTTCCATTAGCCAGCGAGTATGGCCAAACACAGGGAAATTTCGCCAGAGGGTATGTTTCTTTTGCCTGATGTCATAAATACCCAGCAGGATAAATGGCGCAAACAGTACGAATCCCCATATTGCAGGAGGGTAGATGAGTGTTGCAATGATACCAAGAAATACAAGCAGAGTGACTGATACTATAAACTGTTTACGCATTTATTTGATTTCCTGTTGCTGTCTTTTAGTCAATGATTGTGATGGGTATGTCGTTTACAGGATATAAAACTTACTAAAATCAGTTGGGAATGCGCATAACACTCTTTGACAAAAGGTCTTTTTGTGCGCACTTCTTAGCGCTGAATTTGAAATATCTTGTCTTTGTATTCAACAACAATACTATTTGAGCGAATCTCGTGTAATTTCATGTCTTTATCTATTTGTTGCCCTTGCTGATATTTTTGCATATCAACCATGATAAAGCGACTTTCTGGGTACTCAGTATAGACAAAAACATTGATATTGATATTAGGCACTGAAAGCTGAAACTCATAAGGCATCTCTGACAAATAAGGTGGATTATTTTCTTTGTTGCTCACCACAGGCACGGGTGTTTTGGCTTTTGCAGCTTGTTCTATCACGGTTTTTGGGGGTGTTATTTGTGTCGCTTGCTGTGCTTTAGTCGGAGGCGTTATTGGACTGGTCTTTAAACTGGCTTGTCGCTTGCGCTCTTCTTTTTGTTTCTGCCGATGATTTTTAATTTGTTGTGCGATAGTGAACTGAACTGTCGCCTCTGGATTGGAAACTTGAGCCTGTACTGGATTTTGTTGTTTAATTTGCAGCGGAGTTCTGATTTTTTTTGCAATGCTTCCTGGCTTTTCATTCCTATCTTTCTCCTCTTGTCGGGTAAAAAGAAAGGCTAGCAGAAGTAAGTTAATCATCACCAGAACGATTAGCCATCCTGATTTGTTTTTTTTCGTAGCGCCTTGCTTAAGCTGTATTTTGTCTTCTAGTGCTGCAATAGGGTTTGAGACTCTTTGCTGTTCGGATTTTCTCAGTGCATTTAAAATAAAAGACATCAGTTGTTCCTTAACTTCGGATAGTTATTTTGTGGGTCATTATTTTGTAGTTGAATAAACGTTTTGAGGCCAACAATGCCATCGCCTGCTAATTTATGTTGTATTTGAAATTGTATCACTTGCATTTTTAATTCATCATCAAAAAAATCAGCTTGTTCTGGTTTAGCTAAAGCTCCTTTGCCTACAGATAATTGTTTCCGCAGCCATAAAACTGCACTGGACGTTTGTTGAGGAAAAATAAATTTAATATTTTTAATAGGGGGTTGCCATAACAATAAATAGTACCCCCCCCAGACTGCCAGTACCTGTTCAACAGGAAAGCTCAAGGTTTCATTATCAAATTGAAAAACAGCATTGTTGTCATTTAGTTCTACCAGTAAGCCATAAATATTTTTTGTCGCAGATATTGAAAACTCCATAATGACAGGTCTATTAAAGGCAATCAGGTTTTTCCAGCTGGTTTGATCAAACAAGCACTCAATACCCAGCGCCCTGAGTTGATCACAATTTGAATGATCAGCTATTGTGTTGTCAATTGTGCCTATTAATTTAGACAGTGCACTATTTAAAGAAATATTATGCTGCTTGATAGCTGACTTAAAATCTCTGGGTTTGACTTGCTGAGCCTCATCAGGTTTTATTACTTTGATGGTTTTAGTCGAGCTGTTATTTTTGGGAAACGTTTGTAGGGTTAAAAAATAAGTCGCTATTATTAAGCAAGCGAATAGCATGCCGAGTAGCATTTTTTTTATAAAAGGAGCAGCGGAAGAGTGGGGGGTATTGAAATTTTCATGTGCCGCTTGCACAATGGTTTTTGCAGTGACCCGTTTTTGATCGGTAGCATAAGCCCCCAGTAAAGCCCTGTCACAAATAACATTTACCAGGCGGGGAATCCCTGCAGACAATTGGTAAACTTTTTTGACAGCCGCCCGGTTAAATAGCGATACCTGAACACCGCTAATTGCCAGTCGGTGTGAAATATAGTCTTGTGTCTCTGAATAAGAGAGTGGGGTTAAATGATAGCGAGCAGTAATGCGTTGATTAAGCTGACGTAATTCAGGTTTTTCTAGCATTTGTTTTAACTCGGGCTGACCCACAAGAATGATTTGTAATAATTTTGATTTGCTCGTTTCCAGGTTGGTTAACAAGCGAATTTGTTCCAGCACATCCATACTCAGATTTTGTGCCTCATCAATCATCAGAATGGTTTTTCTGTTGTCTGCATGTGCCGCAAGTAAATGTTTATTTAAGCGGTCAATTAAATGTTTAATACTCTGTTTTTCTTCATCATACTCAATCTGTAATTCATCACAAATCGTTGCCAGTAATTCCAGTGTATTAAGCTTTGGGTTTAGCACCAGTGCTATATCCACATTGTCAGGTAGCTGTTCTAGCAAACAATGGCATAAGGTTGTCTTACCCGTGCCCACTTCGCCCGTTAATGCAACAAAGCCACCAGCCTGTCGAATACCATATAATAAAAGCGCCAGACCTTCCTGGTGCTGTTCACTCATAAAAATAAAGTGAGGGTCAGGCGCAATGGAAAAAGGAGCGGAGTTAAAATTAAAATATTGTTGGTACATGGTTTTTTAATAGGGGGCAGGTATCAATACCTGGCCACTTTCCTTTTCGCGGAAGTACTAAGCCGGATTATCACTATCAATAAACATACATTCCAATGAGTATTCGTTTTCTATTTTTTGCATTAAAGCTAGCACACCAAAAATCTCTGTTGCATAGTGCCCGCCGGCAAACATATGGATACCATTTTCCTGGCTTTCATGCCAGTCATGCTCGGATATCTCACCAGTAATAAAAGCATCTAGCCCCGCTTTTTGTGCCAGCACCCAGTCACTGTTTGCGCCGCCTGTAATAATGCCAACTGATTCAATCAGTTGGTTTTCATCAGGGCAGGCAATAATGACATCATGGTTAAGTATCGACTGTAATTTAATACTTAATGCTTTGGCGCTAAGAGGTTCGGTCAACAGGCCTTCTATGCCTGTTGGGCAGCCTTTATAATCGCCAAAGGGACTTTGCTGGTGACAGTCTAGCAATTGCCCTAATATGGCTGCATTACCCACTTCAGGGTGAGCATCGAGGGGGAGGTGGTAGGCAAATAAGTTGATATTATGCTGCACTAAAGGAAAAACACGTTTGCCAAAGTGGCCTGTTAGTGTGCGTGCGCCATGAAAATTCCAGAATAAACCATGATGTACAACGAGGGCATCGGCACCTAGCTCAGCCGCCTGAGTAATTGAATCGCGCGTGGCAGAAACAGCAAAGGCTATTTTTTTGATGTTTTCAGCACCTTCTATTTGCAGGCCATTTGGGCAATAGTCTTTAAAATTACGGGGCTTGAGCAGGTCATCAAAATAGTAGTCTAATTCGTTCCTATGCATGTTTATATCCCTCAAATTTTAGCCATAAGGTTTTAAATGTGTCGGTTAGAGTAGGGTCATTATTGGCGACACGCTGGGAAATATCTTTGCTGGCAAACCATTCTCCTGCATCAATTTCTCCAGCTTCCAAAGTAAAAGGGCCGTTGTGTAGGCTGCGGTATACTTGTACAAACTCCATACCTGTTTCGGGTTTTGCGGGGAGCTTAAACAGAAAGCTAAGGCTTTCATCAACGCAGACACCGAGTTCTTCTATAGTTTCTCTATGGGCGCAGGCATCGTAGCTTTCCCCGGCATCGACATGACCTGCTGCAGAAGTGTCCCACAGGCCGGCATTGATATCTTTGCTCAGTGAGCGTTTTTGTAAAAAAAGTTGTTGTTGATCATTAAATACTAGAATGTGTACCGCTCTATGGCGCAGGCCGAGCTGGTGGACCTGGTTACGGGGTTTGTTTTCAATAAATTGGTCATTTTCATCGACGACAGCGATCAGTTCCTGGTTCATTAAGAGCCTCCAAACAGTGATAAAGGCTTTAGCCTTTTTCGGTATTGAGGTATTCTAAAGCATTCATAAGGCGGTGCGGTAATAATATGGCAAGACGTAGTGAACATAGTCAGAAAGAAATTAAACAAATGGTGCTGCAAGCGGCAGAAGGGATTATTCATGAACAGGGCTTTTCAGCATTAAAAGTACGTAAGATTGCGGCTGATATTGGTTATACCGTGGGTAGTATTTATATGGTGTTTGCGAATATGAATGATTTGAATATGCATATTAAGGCGCGTACCTGGCAGAAATTACAGGTGTACCTTGAGCAGAATCTGGATGAGTCAGTGACTTTGGCAACAATTGAGCAAAGTGCTATTGCTTATCTTGACTTTACGGTACTTAATAAAGGATTGTGGTGTATGTTATTCGAGCATCAGCCGCTTATGGGAGAGGCTATTCCAGATTGGTATTTGCAACAAAGCAATCAGGTCTTTGAATTTTTTTATGTGTTGTTAAGGCAACTTAATTCCAGACATTCCGACGAGCAAGTACAGCTTGCGGCACAGACCTTGATAAAAGCCGTGCAGGGTGTGTGTATGCAATTAATGATACAGCAGCAGTCGACAGAAAATATTAAACTGGCCAGGGCCGATATTGTGCTTCTGGTAGGCTGTTTTATGCGTGGCTGGATAAAGGGAGCAGACTAAAATGACAGTATTTTCCGCGCAAGGGAGAGCCGAGCCTGTGGCGGGTCGGTGGGAATTAATCTCCTGGGCATTGTATGATTTTGCCAATTCGGGTTACACCACGGTCATCATGACGACGATTTATAGTGCTTATTTTGTCGGAGTGATTGCGGCCAGTACGCAGGATATTTCTCCCGGTATGCCAACTTTGTTGTGGTCTATTGCTATTGGTTTTGCTAATTTTGTGGTGATGATAGCCGGACCTGTTGTTGGGGCTTTAGCTGACTACCGGGCGAGTAAAAAAACATTTTTATTTATTTCCAGTGTCGGCTGCGTTGTTGCAACCGTATTATTGGCATTTGTGGGGCCAGGTGAGGTGTGGTTGTCCATGCTTCTGGTGACACTCTCTGCGATTATGTTTGCGCAGGGTGAAAACCTGATTGCTGCCTTTTTACCGGAACTGGTGACTAAGGAAAAAATGGGGCGGATGTCTGGGTATGGCTGGTGTGTTGGTTATTTTGGTGGTTTGCTAACATTGGGGTGTTGCTTGTGGATTATTCACTGGGGGCAGCAGCAAGGAATGGCTGATACTGATATTATCCCAATAACAATTATCCTGACGGCTGTCATATTCGCCTTAACGGCGAGTCCGACTTTTTTATGGCTGCGTGAACGCGCAGTGGCAGTGCATGAAAAGAGTGAGCTGTCACTTGTCCGGCTGAGTTTTAAACGTTTGCAGCATACTTTTAAGCAGGCGGTTCACTTTAAGGATTTATTCCGTTTTTTGCTGACATTGGCGGTCTATCAGTCAGGTGTGAGTACCGTGATTGT
>WTCN01000044.1 GCA_013138555.1 Methyloprofundus sp.
CTCGGTATTGGACAGTTAAAATGGGCGCTGGAAGATTATGCTTTTCGTTATTTACAGCCTGAAAATTATGTATCTGTCGCAAAAGCACTAGAAAGCAAGCGAATTCATCGTGAAGATTGCATTGCTAAATTTATTTCTGTGTTACAAAAATCATTGAATAATGCAGGTATCAGTGCAGAAATTAAAGGTCGACCCAAGCATATTTATAGTATCTGGCAAAAAATGCAGCGCAAACAAGTGCCGATAGAAGAACTTTACGATTTACTTGCGGTGCGTGTTGTTGTTCAGCAACCAGGGCAGTGCTATGAAGCTTTAGGGGTAGTACACCAGCACTGGACTTCAATTCCTAAAGAGTTTGATGATTATATTGCTAACCCGAAAAACAATGGTTATCAATCATTGCACACGGTTATTTTAGATGCCGACAATAATCGTATTGAAGTGCAAATACGCACCTCCGAGATGCATGAGTTTGCAGAGCTTGGTGTTGCCGCGCACTGGCGTTACAAAGAAGGCAGTAAGCAAGATATTGCGACAGAAAAAAGTATTGCATCCTTACGTCAGCTATTAGAAGAAAAAGATGGCGACTCTTTGCTGGCAAGCTTTCGTACAGAATTATTTGCTGACCGTGTTTATATACTAACACCGGCAGGTGAATTAATTGATTTAGTAAAAGGAGCCACACCTCTTGATTTTGCTTATGCAATCCATACTGATGTGGGGCATCGGTGTCGAGGAGCTAAAGTGAATGGGGGGATTGTTTCTTTAACGTATACTTTGCAAACGGGAGAGCAAGTTGAAATTATCACAGGGAATGATTGCTCACCTAATGCCAACTGGATTGACTTTAACCTGGGGTATTTAAAAACGCCGCGTGCGATTTATAAAGTAAAATCCTGGCTAAAGGAGCAAGGTAAAGGTCAGCAGAGCTTGCTAGGACAGAAAATTTTAGATAAAGCAGTGCGGCGTATAAAACCTAAAGAAGGCTATTTAATAAAGTTAATACAGTATTTTAAGTTACCGGATAGAAGTAAGTTATGGCAGGCTTTAGGGCGAAATGGAATTAATGATGAACAATTAGATCATGCGCTAAAAGAAATTGAGGGCAAAAACAGGAAAGTAAAAGTAAGGAAAGCCAGCTCAAGAAAAGAGAGTATTCTGGAAATTACTGTTGCAGGTACAGATAATATTTTGACACACTTTGCTCAGTGTTGTGATCCGCAAGCGAGTGATGAAGAGTTGATTGGTTTTATTACGCATAGTAACGGTATCGCTATTCATAATAAGAATTGTAAAAATATAAGCCATCTGAATGAAGAGCAAAAAAAACAGTTGGTAACCGTCACTTTAAAAGAGAAGTGCGTGTAGTAAGGAATGGAGTTTAATGAAATCCGAAATTTTGTGTAGCCCGTATGGAACTTGTGGAATACGGAAAGTGAGTGCGCTGCTCTTCCTGTATTCCGCAAGCTCCATACAGGCTACCTTATACATAACGATAGTCTTTGAACAGAGCCGCCTGTCCTTGCTTTTTATTCTCATCATCAACAATATTCCACACCGTTGCGGCTTTGATTTGAAATCTTTTGCCTGTTTTTGATATGCGAATCCCTGAATAGTTATCGGCATAGCCTTTTGACAGCACCTCATGCAGAAGCCGCTCCCGTTCTTTACGGTTTTGAGGTTCGGCTGAATATTTTGAATAAAGCCTTGTAAACTCATCCCAGGACATTTCAAAAAGCTCTAAGCCCTTTTTATTGGAATACTGAAAAACAGGCTCGGCCGTTGCATTGTGTGCTACAAGCACATAAGGGGCTTCAAAAACCTGTTTTGCCTGTTCTTTCATGCTTAGAGTAGCGTCTGTAAGTTCTATTCCTTTAAACTTCTTCAGGCTCTTTATTATCAGGCATACATAGTCTGCCAAAAAATCATTTGTTGCATCGGGTATTGGGTAAGTGTTCAAAAAAACTCCCTAAGTATGTAGGGTGCATTCTATGCACCATTGGAGGCTAGCTAATGGGTGCATAAAATGCACCCTACACCTTTCAATATTCAAATATGACCGGCTTCAGGCGGTATAGCAGACAAGCCTTTAAGAATAACGGTACTTTTAACAGCCATTTTTAATTTAGCGCTAAATTCCTTTTCAGGTAGGGGCTTACAAAAATAATACCCCTGATAATTCTGGCAACCCTGGGACTGTAGAAATGCTAATTGTTTTAGCGTTTCTACCCCCTCTGCAATCACACTAAGGCCGAGTAGTTTTGCCATTGTGATAATAGCTTCGACAATGATGGCATCATTAGGGGCCGTCTCAATGTCACGGATAAAAGCCTGATCGATTTTTAATTGATTAAGAGGTAATTGCTTGAGATAGACTAATGAAGAATAGCCCGTTCCAAAGTCATCAATCGAAAACTTTACCCCCGTGGATTTTAAAGCTTTCATTTTGATTATAGTTTGCTGAATATTGTCTATCACAATGCCTTCGGTTAACTCTAGCGTCAAGTGCTCAGGCTTAATAGCGCATTGGTTTATCTCGCGCTGTAAATGAGGGACAAATGTCTGCACCCGGAATTGTTTAGGGCTGACATTAATGGCTAAATGAAAGCCTGTGGGTAGGCCTTGTTTTTCCCACTGCTGCAACTGTTTACAGGCTGTTGAAATAATCCATTCCCCCATTGCAATAATCAATCCGGCTTCTTCGGCAACAGCAATAAATTCAGAGGGCAACACCATGCCACGAGTCGGGTGTTGCCAGCGTAGTAGTGCTTCTGCCCCCGTGATATTACCGTAATTATCGAATTGTGGCTGGTAATATAACTCTAATTCGTGATGGCGTAATGCCTGATGTAAGTCTTTTTCCAGTGCCAGCCGCACATCTGCTGCAACTTGCATACTTGGATGAAAAAAATGAAAGGTATTACGTCCTGCTTTTTTTGCTCGATACATCGCTGTATCAGCCTGTTTTAATAAAGTATCGGCACTGTCCTCAGCCCCCCTGAATAGGGTAATTCCAATACTTGCTGTGACAATATGTTCGTAGCGGTGAATATTAATCGGCAAGGCAAATTCGGCCATAATTTTTTCCGCGATATGGTGTACCTGTTTTGCGGCGACAAACTGGTCGGAAGAGAGTTCTGTGAGCAATACAACAAACTCATCCCCTCCTAAACGAGCGACTGTATCTTCTTCACGCACCGCATTTTGCATGCGTCTACCGACTTCTACCAATAACAAGTCACCGACTGAATGCCCGAGAGAATCATTTAGGGTTTTAAAGTGATCTATATCCAGAAACAGTAATGCCATATAGGAAGAATGACGTTTAGAGATTTTCTGTTCCTGACTGAGCCTATCCAGAAATAGACGGCGGTTAGGTAAGTGAGTTAATGAGTCAAAAAAGGCAAGTTGCTGAATCGCTTCGCTTGCTTTTTTGGCTTCGGTTAAATCAATGTCGATGCAAAACATTTCGGCCTGCTCAGGTGCTTTTCCTAATTTGATATGACTGGAAAAGACTGTAATGCTTGAGCCATCTTTACGTTGTAATAGTAATTCTCCTGCTGGTATGTGTAGGTCTTGATAAAAAAAACTGTCAGTCGCTGTAATGACCTGCTCTTTAACGTCAGCCGGAATAATCAAGTCTTCCAGTTTCTGGCCTATTACTTCCTGTTGTGTATAGCCGTAAATATTTTCACTGGCTTGATTCCAGTAGGTCACTTCCCGGTGACAGTTGTAGCCCTGTACGGCAATATTGGGTACTTTATCAAAAATTTCCCGGAACCGTTGTTCGCTTGCCTGTAGTGCCTGTAGGGCGCGTTTTTTCTCGGTGATATCCCGTGCCACCCAGAGCACTTGCCGGCTACCATCAGTTCTATTGAGCATGGGAGCAACCCGGCCTTCAAAGTAACGCTTGCCTGGTGCTAACACCAGTTCATATTCAACAAGCTGTGTTTTATTGCTATCAAGTGTCGCCTGTATGGTATTAAGAATCTGTTCAGCTTGTGGAGGGGGTAAGATATCTGTTACGTATTTATGCAATACGCTACTGGCTTGTTGATATAACAAATGCTGTTTAGTGCCATAGATATTTAGATATTGCCCTTGTTCATCCAGTATAAATACAATATCTGGCATGGCAGAAACAAAGGCGGAAAACTGTAGGTTGCTTTGATACAAAGCTTGCAGAGTCTGGTATTGTCTAGTGACATCATTAAATACCAGCACCACCCCCATAAAATGATTTGTTTCATCCAGGATGGGGGCTGCACTATCAGCAATATGAAGTTGAGAGCCACTCCGGGTAATTAGGATACTTCCATGAGCTAACTGAATAATTTTTTTATCACTGACAACTTTACTCACTGGGCAAGCAATTTTCTCGCCCGTTTGACTATCGCAGAGCTTAAATATGTGACTGACTGGCTGTCCCAGTGCTTCTACTAGTGGCCATTCTGTCAACTGCTCGGCGACCGGATTCATGCGGGTAATGCGTTGCTCGGTATCGGTGACTATGACGGCCTCTCCGATGGAGTTCAGGGTGGTTTCCAGGTTTTTTTCACTGATTCTCAGAGCTTGCCCGGCTTTGACCTGAGAGCTAATATCGATAAAATAGCCAATGATGCCTTCCGGCTTATGCTGCTCATCGTAGAGTAATGACAATGACACATGAGCATGAAATATGACACAGTTGCTGCTCAACATACGCACACGCGCTTCATGAAAGCCTGTGGCCAGGAGCGGAATCATTAATTGGTTTTGTAAAAAGGCATGTTCTTCTTCTGGATAGATAAAATTTATATGTCTCCCTATAGCATCGGGTTTATTGATGCCAAATAAGCGTTCTGCCCCTGTGTTCCAGCTATTTACAATGCCTTGCATATCGGTCACTATCACCGAGTCATGAATTTGATCAATGACCTGTGCCTGGCGACGAAGGCCAGCCTCGGCGGCTTTGCGGGAGGTAATGTCCCGGTCTATCCCGCGAAATCCAAGCAAATCACCTTGTTTATCGAAAAAAGGGACACCGCTAGTTTCCAGAATAAGCTGGTGACCTTCTTTATGAAGATTAATATTTTCCAGATGACTGAAAGAATGTTTTTCATCCATAATGTTCTGGAGGATTTTCCCAATACGCAGTGCCTCTTCTGCCGGCATTAAATCCAGCGGGGTTTTGCCGAGCATTTCTTCGGGTTGATAACCGAGCATATCCAGGCATTGAGGGCTGCAATAAGTGTAGACGGTATTTTTATCAATTTCCCAAATCCAGTCAGAAGAACTTTCAAGGAGAGTACGGTAACGCTCCTCACTTGCGCGTAAAGAATTTAGTAATGAAGCTTCCAATGTGGTTGTTGAACTCATAATTATCGCTTAAAAATTCTGTAAAAATAGAGGGTGTTTAGGAATCAGAATTAAATACAAACCGAAACTTTGTGTAGCCCGTATGGAGCTTGCGGAATACGGGGAAGTGAGTGCACTGCTCCCCCTGTATTCCGCAGGCTTCATACAGGCTACATAAGAGCATGGACTTTCGCATATTATTAAATTCGCACTCCTAAGGGGCGCGTATAAGCTAACTTAGGAATGTGCAGGAAATAACTTAGACAACCTGGAAGCGGGGGCTTCAGTTCAAAAGTTGTAAAGTTTATTTCGTATGCGTCTCTTATATAGTATAGGCTATTACAATAGTATGTTATGTTTTTATACAAGTCTATTCGCTGGCTGTTCTATAGGCCCTCAGAAAATTAAGCTATAAGCTTAGCAATCGCAACACTGCATTTTGTTTATCACACACCACCGCCGCAAATTCATTTTCAGCTACGTCCAAAGAATAAATCTGCCATTGATTCGCCTCCCTTCCCAGTTCAGGTACGCGCAAAAAGCTGCTTGAATGATGAGGGTTAACAACACACTGATTTAAACCCAGAGTAATGCCTTTGCCGACAGCTTTGACAAAGGCTTCTTTTTTTACCCAGAACTGATAAAAAGCATGCTTACGTTCAGTATTATTCAGGCTATACCAGTACTCAGCTTCTTCGGGGGCAAAGCATTTTTTTACCAGACCTTCCCAGGTGTTGCGAGTTTTGTAATACTCTACATCAATCCCTAGTTGGCATAGTGAGCTTATGGCAATCGCTAGTATATCGCCTGAATGTGACATATTAAAGCTTATTTCAGGGTGGTCGGGTAAAAAGGGTTTACCAAATTCGGCTTTATCAATGCGTAAGTTTGCTGCTGATTCATTGACACGCTCTGCTAATAATTGCCTTAAAATGCCATGACAAATAATATAACGTTTCCTGGCTTCAGTAGACTTAAATCGCTCAGCAGTCGTTAGTTCGCTGTCGTCCAGTACTGCTAAATAGTCTGATAATTGTGAGGCAAAGCCTAGTACTGATGAAGTATAGTAAATATCAATATCTGCCTTAGCCTCCCTGGTGTTGTGCGGGGCTAAAGGCTCACTTAGCTGTGGGGTGCTGTTACTCATGAATCTGCTGCACACTGGCTAGGCCTTCGCCACGATGGTCGCTGGCAGCCGATAAGCTGTTATTAGCTTTATCCAGTTGCACCGCCTGCATATTACCATAGTTGTAAGATTGTTTGAGCTGATGTCCCAGAGCTCGCAGTCCCGTTATTTCCTCTGCGCTTAAACCCTGTTTCTCGTATAAAATCTGATCAGGTATATATTGGTGGTGAAAGCGCTTTACCTTAACCCACGACTCTGGTGAATGTCCTGCAGCAAAATCCAGGGTTGCGAGCAAGACCATAGAAATGATACGGCTACCGCCGGGAGTACCTAACACGGCAATACGTTCATCATCTTGTAAAAATGTGGGAGTCATACTGGATAACATGCGCTTTTCGGGAGCGATTGCATTGGCTTCGCCACCCACTAGCCCGTACCCATTGCCACTATTTTTTGCACTGACAAAATCATCCATTTCATTATTGAGCAGTACGCCAGTCCCTTCGGCTACCAGACCCGCACCAAAAGGAAAATTAATACTTAAAGTGGCTGCTACACGATTGCCCTGATTATCAATAATTGAAAAATGCGTGGTATTACGCCCGCCTTGTTTTTCTGGCGTTTGTCCGGATAAGTAACGACTGGGTAAGGTTCTGTCTGTGCGCAAGGTACTGGAAAGGCCTTGTGCATATTGCTTATTGATTAAGCGTTCGACAGGAACCTCTATAAAATCAGCATCACCTAAATATAAAGCCCGGTCATGATAAGCACGACGCATTGCTTCAGTGATAAGATGTTTGCGGGTTATACTGTCTACTGCATTCAGATCAATATTTTCCAGAATATTTAAGGTTTCTAGTAAAACGATACCCCCTGATGAGGGCAGGGCGGCACTGGTGATTTTTATGCCTTTATAATGTCCTGTGACAGGTTTTCGCTCAATAATCCGGTATTTGAGTAAATCTTCCAGAGTCCAGAATCCACCGCCTTTTTGTACCGCATTGACTAGCTTGTCTGCAATGATGCCTTGGTAAAATCCTGCCTTTCCCTTATCGGCCAATTGTTTTAAAGTCTGTGCCAGGTCGGATTGTTTCAATAGGCTGTTTTTATCAGGGATTTGACCTTGCGCTAAAAAAATATCTGCTGTTTCGGCATGTTGCTTTAAAATATTTTTTCTAAAGCTTAATAGTTTCTGGTGTCTGCCATCAATAGGAAAGCCTTGTTCAGCATAGCGGATTGCGGGCTGTAGGTTTTCTGCCAGGCTTAATTTTCCATACTGTTCGGATAAATGTACCAGGCCTGCTGGCATGCCTGGAATACCAGCCGCTAACACACCATTTAAGGATAGCTGTTTATTCACTTCGCCAGAGGTATTGAGGAACATATCCTTATGCGCGAGTAGCGGCGCTTTTTCACGACCATCTATCATAATATCCAGATTATCACTTTCCCGGTGCAATAACCAGAAACCGCCCCCGCCCAGCCCGGAGCCAGAAGGTTCAACAACGGCTAAAGCCGCACTGACTGCGACTGCAGCATCATAGACATTGCCACCCTGTTGTAATATTTCAAAGCCTGCTTGCGTTGCCAAAGGGTGCGCTGATGCAATCGCGACTTGGCGTGGCTGTTTTACGCTACAGCCTGTTATACTGAGCGCAACCAATATTAGGCTGACGAGGCCTGTATATTTCACCCGTTTATTTTGCTTCCAGAAAGAACCTAACATGACTGCACCTTTTACGAATATACACGCATTAATCATCGATATGGATGGCGTATTATGGCATGGAGAACAAGCCATTGCCGGATTAAACGATTTTTTTCAGGTTTTACGTGAAAAAGAGATTCCTTTTGTACTGGCAACTAATAACGCGAGCCATACCAACGCACAATATATCAATAAACTGGCGCGTATGGGGGTGGCGGTTGTTGCCAAAGAAATTTTAACCTCAGGCATGGCAACTGCACTTTATCTTGCACAGCATAAGGACCCTGCAAATACGCGGGTTTTTGTTCTTGGTGAAGATGGGGCAATCCAGCCATTACAGGAACAAGGGTTTACCTTAACCGAGCTCTATCAGTTAAATACCGATGAAACTCCTGGGCAGGGTGCAGATGTTGTTGTTTGTGGTAAAGACGAGTCGATTAGCTGGGATAAGTTGTCGACAGCGACATTGAATTTACGCGCGGGTGCTGAGTTTATTGCCACCAATGGGGATACCACATTACCAACGGAGCTTGGTTTAATTCAGGGCAATGGAGCGATTTTGGCCGCGCTACATGCGGCAACAGGATGTACACCCAAGGTGATCGGTAAGCCTGAGCCCATTATCTATCAGCAGGCACTGACGGTATTAGGCAGTAACGCTGAAAATACCATTGCCATTGGAGATCGGCTGGATACGGATATTTTAGGGGCGGTACGTACTGGAATGCGCAGCTTGATGGTACTGACGGGAGCTTCAACACGCGAGGATATAGAGCAGATTGATTATGCGCCTACCTGGGTTATGCCGGATTTACGCGCGGTAACAAAAGCTTTGTGTGAGATGAATGTTTAGTAAGGAACGTGGATTTAATAAAATCCGAAATTCATGACATTCAATTAATGAAGGCATAGGATGTGCTGAGGCACGAAGCGCATCTTGTAGCTTGAAGTTTCGGGTATTATAAAATTCTGAGTCCTAAGGAATATTGTTTGCTGCTTAAACAGGGGGTAGCAGGGGCTTTAGCCGCGACTGATTCATTTCGCGGCTAAAGAGACTGTAAAAGTATTCAATAATATACCTAAAAATATAGATTCCGTAGGTTGGGGTGAGCTTGCGAACCCCAACAATCAATGGCTTACATAGCATTGGTTGTTGGGGTTCATGCTTCACCCCAACCTACACATAATACCTTCACAGTCTCTAAAGCCCCTCCTACTTTTGATAGGCTACAGAGCGCCAGTATCAACTAATAGTCCAAAGATATTATCAGCCATTAATTTATAGCCTGCATTATTAGGGTGAATAATGTCTGATTTCAAGTTGTTTTCTCCCAGTATGCGGGGGATTGTTTCTAAATCAATGGGAATATCATGCTCATCGGCTATTTGCTGATAAAACTCTGCACTACTCAGTAAAAAAAGTCGGGGCGTTGGTACGCCTAGCATGACCACTTTAATATCACGTTGTTTCGCCTCACTAATCATTTGTTTCAGGTTATTGGCTGTGTCTTGCTGTGGGATTTTTTTTAACATGTCATTGCCACCATGAATAAGAATCAGCAATTCAGGTTTATGTTTATCCAGTAATGCCGGTAAGCGGGTTAACCCATGACGGGATATTTCACCGGGTATTCCTGCATTAATGACTTTATGCTGACTGATGGAGCTGAGTACGCTGGGATAATTGCCCCCTTTTGTAGCACCTGTGCCATACGTTAAGCTATCCCCAAAGGCAAGAATAACAGCCTCTTGTGCCAGTTTATTAAAGACGGGTGGGTTGGATTGTTCGCAAGCGGATAGAAAAAAGAAGAGCAACAGTAATAATGATTTTTTCATGGATAGGTTTATGGGCTTAAGGGGCTTTATACTTATTATGCTGAGGCACGAAACGCATCAACCGCGCTAATAGCCCTCTTTTTCCATAATCTTTTTTAAAAAAGGTACGGTCAGTTTGCGTTGGGCAATCAGTGTTGCTTGCTCCAGCTTTGGCAGTAACTCCCACAAAGCAGGTAGGTCACGTGCATAATGTTTATTCAGAAATTGCCCGACTTGAGGTGAAATTTCAAATCCCAGGTGTTTGGCTTTACATGTCAGGGCTGCCATTCGTTCGGCATCAGAAAGCTCCTGTAGCTTTAGTATTAAACCCCAGCTCATGCGTGTTTTTAAGTCGGGTAATTTTATCGGCAGCTCGTTTGGCGGGCAGTGTGCTGAAATGATTAGCTGATGGCCGCTTTCGCGATGACGATTGTAGAAATTGAATAAAGCAAGTTCCCATGCGCTGTCCCCGGCACAGTTTTCAATATTATCTATACACACGAGATCTAATACCTCAAGCCCCTCAAAGACATCAGTCGCAGGTAGGCGGTTTTTTTGTAGCGGCAGATAAAAGACCGAGCGTTGCCGTTGATGTGCTTGCTGACAACATGCCTGTAATAAGTGGGATTTACCTAAGCCTCGTTCGCCCCACAGGTAGATTTGTTGATCACCTTTACCATTCGCTGTATTTGTCAGATGTTGAATGGCCTCCTGATGGCTGGCGGTATAAAAGCTGGCAAAAGATTGCTCGGCACTAAGCTCAAATTGTACGGGGATTTGTTCTGTCATAATTACTTGTTTCTTGCTGCATGTCGCACAAAAAGGGTGGAGCCTAAAAACAGCATTAGGCTAAAAAGAACTTCTAAAGACGGCAATAAGCGCTCGGTTCGGGCATAGGCTTCGATGCTGCCGTGGATAAAATAAGGCATGCTAAGATAAGCCATCCAGGAGCAGCTTTTTAAATTACCTTTTAAAAAACCTCTGAAAACGAAGAGTAAAGGGCTTACTGTTATAATCAATACCAGAGCAACCGGTAGCTTTTCGGGAGGTGATATAACGGTATTCCAAAGCATAAGCAGGCAAAATAAACCTAGATACCCGGATAAAGCGATGGCGTAATAATGACGTGCATTCATGATGTTTTTAATTTTAAAGCCGTTTTTGCTAAGCGGGCACCTAAGGCAAAGCAAAGTGTTTTTTCATCTTTACTTAATGATTGCTGGCCGTGAGCGACATGACTCGCACCATAAGGTGTGCCGCCCGTTTGTGTTTCGCGTAAGGCATCCTCACTACTGGGAATCCCTAGGAGCATCATACCATGATGAAATAAAGGTAGCATCATAGATAATAAGGTTGTTTCCTGTCCGCCGTGCATACTGCCGGTAGAGGTGAATACAGTTGCAGGCTTGTTGCTGAGTGCACCGCTAAACCAGGCTTCAGTGCTATTATCAATAAAGTATTTAAGGGGGGCAGCCATATTACCAAAATGTGTCGGGCTGCCTAAGGCTAGACCGTCACAGTTTTTTAGGTCGTCCAGGGTGGCATAAAGCGAGCCAGATTCTGGAATATCATCCGCCGTTTTTTCACAAACAGTTGAAATGCCAGGGACGGTGCGTAAGGTAGCCTCTGCATCTGCAATAGATTCTATTCCGCGTGCAATTTGCTGAGCCATTGCTTTAGTTGCACCATCGCGGCTGTAATATA
>WTCN01000258.1 GCA_013138555.1 Methyloprofundus sp.
TCGCCAACATCAAGCATAGCGGCTATTTCAGCTTTATGATGCAAGGCTTGCCTACGTTTAAACTCATCAAGTGCCAGACCACCTTTGTGGCGATCGCCTATTTTGCCTAAAAAGCTGGAAACAGGTGCCAGGTTATCGACGGTAACATTATTATAAATGTAGATAGAATCAGTCAGTAACAGGTCTCTTAAAAAGGGGACTTCCATGGCTTGTTGCTTGATATTATCCAGTATGGGTTCACCCAGGTATTTTGTACCAATACGGTAATCCCCCGAATAATGGAACCATTTTTCGCGAGGCAATTTATTGGCCAGTGTTGTTTTTCCAGCGCCAGACATGGCTAATAGTGTGATACTTTTAGAATCCCAAGCGAGGAATTCCTGAGAGCTCATTTTCATGCAGTTTTTTTTCCTAGTCCTGATAATCTTTAAGTGGCATATCATCCATATCGGTGCGTCGGGTATCTGAACTGGCATATCCTAGATCATCAGGCTCAAGGCCACCAAAGGGTGCATTCCAGTCTTCAGGGTCTTCAATAAAATCAAAGGTTGAGTTGTACCAGCTATCATTATCATATTCACCTATATCACCATTATGATATTGAACTTCAATCGTTTCATCGCTTTCTTCAAGTGCGACAACTTTAAAAAGCAAATTATTTTCGACATCTTTATACCATTGGTCGATAACCGGGTCTGTTATAGTAGTCATAATAAATTCCTTATTTTTTATAGCGATGGCAAAAAAATATCCGGGTTAGTTTATGCTTACTGAAAACCAGGCTTATGCCACCTGCTGAGTGTCTTTTACGGTATTGTCATAGGGGATATTATGCCTATGAGATACAGATTGCAAGGCTATTGGGAGTATATGGAGCTGAAAAAAGATACGCAGACAATTTAAGTAATGATAAACAGGTCTTTAAGTGTTTATGTGAAACTAAATTAATAAATAGATAGGGCAAAAGGCGGTAGCATCTGGCGAAAACTGGGTGTTTAAAATAATGTTAAAATTGTGATGGAGTACTAACTTAAGAGAGGGAATATACCCTACGATTGCATTGCTGTTTGGCAATTATAAATTAAAGTAGTTGATCCTTTATTTATCGGCAATCGGTGCTGTAATTGTCTGACTTTCTTTAAGATGCCACATAAAAGCAAGCAAAATACTCCCGAGAACTAATAAACCAAGTTGTAGCTGTAATCTTCCATACAGAACCCCGATAGATATTGAGAAAGTGAGTACCACCAATGCCATCGCTTTAAGTTTAGAAGTGCGGGTAATTGTGCGCTCTTCTTCCCATTGCTGTAAGGCCGAGCCAAACCAGCGGTTATTGAGTAGCATTTTGTGAAAACGCGGTGAACTTTTGGCAAAACAGGTCAGCGCCAGAATTAGAAAGGGGGTGGTTGGTAAGATAGGCAATACTGCGCCAATAATACCCAGGGCTATAGATAGCAAGCCGCAAAAAATTAATAAATATTTCTTTATTTGTTTACGCATAGATTTTTGTTTTTAAACATAATTTTGTAATAAGTCCGCTTTATTTTGTTGTTTTAATTCGCCTTTTATCATCTTTACAGCGATATGCTAATGCACTTATCGTCGCTGTTGCAATACATGCCAGAGAGTACGAACATTTGATTGTAACTTATCTAATGTCGCTGTGATAGCGACTTCTTCAATGGCAGCAAGCAGATAAATAAACACTGAGACCCTGAGCGGCCATGCAAGATCAATAAGAAACAATGGATACAATGATAAACCTATGGCAACGGCTGAAATTTTGACTCCCCATGTATGGTAACTGGTATAGGCACCAAACTTAATCAGCCCGAATGAGGCAGGAACCAGATAGCAGGCAATAATAATATACAGATAAATATCTTCACGGTGGACAATATCGGACCAGAGCCACCAGGTGCCGAACCCGATGGTTAAATAGGTCACTAAATCAGCCCAGGTATCCAGCATGGCACCGAATTGGGTAACTTGTCCGGTAAGTCGGGCAGCTAGGCCATCCAGAATATCCGAAAGAAATGCAATGGCTAGCACGAACATAAACTCAAGGCCGTAGCCATTCCATGACAGGTATAGCATAATTGGGGAGGTTATAAAGCGGATGCTGGAGAGCAGGTTTGGTAAAGTCATTGCGGGGTGGATATGGGTTAATTTCATGATCTTGCTCTACTGAAAATAATTTTTTAATATGTCTGCCGAAACGCGACGATAGGACTTATTATTTAATTTAACCCAGAGGTTCGTCACAAAATACCCGTAGGGCATCACCGGTCCTTGATCTGAATAGGGGATTTGATGAAATGAGGTCGCTGCATTTTGATGGTGACCTATATGATGTGATAAGCCGATCAAAGCATACTCGGTTATGCCGGACTGGTTTACCCAGGCCAGCGCATTCCCGGTTTTTCCCCGTTCCAGCCCCCAGTGTTGATAATAATTAATTGTTTCGAGTAAACGTACGCCTGCCAGAGCCTGATACAGAAAAATAAAGACTGCAGCCCAGCCAAACGCATTAAGTATTAATAGAATCAGCATGACTTCAATAATCAAGCCCTGTAATACCGAGTTACTCAGCATCTTGTAATGATAGGCAGGTATTTGTAACAGGCCCAGTCGCCTCAGTTCAGAATTCCAAGCGTATTTAAAATGCCCAAGATAGACTCTTTTCCAGTAACTTGCAAAACTTTCATCCAGGCGAGCAGTTGCTATATCTACAGGTGTTGCCACGCTGAAATGGTGGCCGCGAATATGAGCAATAACAAAATGTTCATAGCAAACGCTATATAGCAATAGTCGCCCCAGTACACGTAGGTGGCGTTTGGGACGGTGTATTAATTCATGAGCAACAATCAGTGCTGAGCTACCGGATGTAGTACCCACCAGAATTCTCATCACGATTAGGTTAATACCTGAGTTGAGTATTTCCTGAGCAGAATGCCATTGTAATTGGCCGGCATAGATTAATAACAGGCCGATAATCAGGAACTGCAGGCAAGTCAGAGCATATAAAATAGTATCGTAGAAACTGTCGCTAACACGCTGCTGTTTTGTATTGGGGGTAACTTTAGGGCTAAACCAGTCAAGTAAAATCAATGACCACAGAGGGACAGTCCAGAGGAGTGCGGCGCTGATCGTGTGCGGGCCAGTGCTTAAAAACCAGACCACACAAGCAGGCAAAAAGAAGCAGGACAAATATTTTAAATGATTAAACATTGCCAACCCTATGGTTAAGGTAGAAATATAAGCAAAGATACTACACTGCTTTTCTCTTTGGGAGAAGAGTTAATGTGGTTGTGTTATGTGCCTTTTTACTTTTTAAAGTAGATACTATCACTATATGTATCTACTAACTCAAAGGAAACTTCACTCGGTGCTAAAGCCCTAATTACCTCAAACAGTACATAACTAAGCTTTTTTCGACTTGGATACTCAAGCAGCTTAGGTTCGTCCTTTGGGCATACACCAAATAAAAGAATCACTTTTTTCAGAGTAATTCTATTTGATTCGTTGTCAACTGTTCTATATTTCTCAACATATAAGACTTTAATTATTCTTGACCAAGGATATGCTTTAGGCTTCTTTGATAAAAACAGATATGCAATATCTGATTGAAAATAAAACCCAGAACCAGTTACTTTCCAAAGAAACATTTTTTCGTTTTTAAGTAACAATTTCAGGTGTTCCACTAAGCCTAATAGAGAAATTATAAATAAAAATGATACCAATCCAGTAAAAAATATTGTTGATGATATCCTTTCCATATATATGAAATAACATATCCCGCCCAATAATAAAGGTATGAGCAATGCGAGAAAAGAATCCCGATTATATGACACAGTAACGCTACCATCATCTATCATGATATTCATTGTAAATGAAGTGTATTTATGGCTCATTTTTTGATTTTTTAGTGACTTGATAATTTGGTATTATCACATATAGGCTACGAACTTAAAGATGGGATAGATTTTCTTGCAAAAAAGTAGGGTGGGCAGGTTTTTTTGCCCACCATCAGGGGCGCATTACGGTGGGCAGAAAAGATTGCCCACCCTACGAGTGATAAGCTGTCCTGTGTTAAATTTGTAGCCATTTAGGTTAACTCCTTGATCCTACCAAACCATGCCTACGTTTAAATTTATGGATAAAATACCAAATCGGCAAACCAAATTTAAAGCGTCCGCCGACAAAGCGTAGTGAAGCATAACCGCTATAGATTCGCCGCCAGTGCTTATCCAGTAAAATATGATTACCAGTAGTCTGCATAAGCTCATCCATATAAATCTGAATCGCTTTTTTGGCCAGATAAGTATGTCCACTGGCATAGTTATCAATCGAAATATGGATGCTGGCAATACTTGGATCTATGCCCCAGTAATTCCAGTCATCGACTAGGCGCATATAGCTTTTACCCAGCCCGCTTAATTCTATAGCCATATTTAAACCTAATAATTCAGGCAAAAATTCAACTGAAAAACTGGATAGCGATAACATATAAACCGGTAGATCAAAGGCACTCTTGAGAAACCCCGGATGTTGACTAAATTCTCTGCTGTGTACGGGGGGAAGGTGGATAGCTAAGTTATCTAGTAATTGCTGAAAAATAAAAGGGTGGTTTTGTTGCAGCTGACCACAGCCTATCTCATCAGCATAAATGCTGAATAAAATCTCACAGATTTCCGGATTGATATTTTTTAATGCCAAACTATTCTGGATCCAGCAGCCATCAATTAATATTAACGGTGCTATCTGTTCAAATCCCCATATATAGGCTGCTTTGGATATTTTTGGAGCTCCCTGTAAGGGTTTGTAAGTGATTATTTCCTGTTGATAAATATTTCCTATATAGGCATCAAATTGTTGATGACTGTAATGTTTGAAAGGCAATGGATTGAAGAGTGCACAGGTGCGTAATAGCTTGCTGACTTTAGCTTTAGCCGTGGCTAAAATATCGGGAAACAAATCCACATTGACTAAATAATAATACAACTCTCTATTGCTGAATTTTGCATAATTCTTTAATACTTGCTTATGTTTGCTTGACTGTACAGTGGTTGCTGCAGCCACGTTTTCAACGATACAGGATGCGGACATATTCAACCCATCCTGTAACCAGTTTAGTAGACTTTGCTGTTCGGATTTGTTTAGCACACCAAACATCGGCCCTTTAAAAGCGAATAGCTTGAGAATGTGACTATTAGCAGGATTTTGTCTATCCACATATTTAGATTGTATTAAAGCGTGTAGAAATTCCTGAGTATTTTCAGGTAATCCAGAAAACCATAGGTCTAGTGGTTTTCCTTGCAGCTGTATTTTATGGTGGTGGCCGATAGCTGCTACT
The DNA here is from genome assembly GCA_013138555.1 of Methyloprofundus sp. Lineage (GTDB taxonomy): Bacteria > Pseudomonadota > Gammaproteobacteria > Methylococcales > Methylomonadaceae > Methyloprofundus. The sequence goes on from WTCN01000258.1 coordinate 5,357, forward strand.
GCTTTTTGTTGTAATAGTTTTGCAACAGCGTGTTGGCTGGGTAAGGATGAGTTCAGAGTATTACTAAATTGTGTTTTACTGCGCTGCATTTGTAGCTGGTACAGCCAAAAACCATTTTGTATCCGTCGCCATAATGCCTGTATATGCTGGGGAAATAAATCCAGATAAGCCGTTATACATTGTAGTAATGGCGAAATTTGCTGTTGCAATAAGCTCTGATGTTGTTGAAAGAAAAGCTCAGAAGTGAGGTGTTTAGGGAAGCAGGTTTCGATAAGCGTGGGCATCTGACAATAAGCCAGGGTAAAGCCAAGAATTTCAGCTAATAGTACTCTGGGGAATCTGGATAAAGCAAGCTGGAGAGTGGCAAAATTCAAAACGTCTGGCATAAGCTCAGGCTGTTGACTAAAACTGTGGCTATGCAGACTGGGTATTTTGATCCCTTGTGTTAATAACATCGCCTGATAAGCTTGTGGCAAGCTAACGCCCTGCTGAGTTTTGCGTGTGAGTTGTAAGTATAGCGATATTAATTGCCTGGAAATGAGCGTCTGGCTGGCTGCAGCTGGGGATATATTCTGTAACCAGCAAGCTTGAGTCAATAGCACGGCAGTTGTTTGCTTAACCCAGCTATGCACATTATCCTGAGTCCAGTGTTGTTGAGCTAAAGGGGAAATGGGGGCTACTTGCAATAAGGCAGGTTGATCTAGCGTATAGTCCTGAATGATTTCAGCGGCATAGATTTTCTCGGTTTGTTTTAACTGATGCTGAATAAAACCATAGGCTCTGGGCATAATATTATGCGTTTGTCCGGATTGATTTAGCTGGTAAAACAAATGGCGCAGCTCAGCGGTATTAGAGCTATTTGTTAATTGCTCGGTATACAGTCTCTCCAATGCTGGGTCAAAAAAGTGTGCGGATCTATTCATTTTCCTGGCTTACAGATTAAATAATCATTGATGATCAAGGCATCCAGACCAGTGGTTAAGAAAACGGCAAGTGCATCTTCCAGAGAATGTACTAAGGGTTTACCCATAACATTAAAGCTGGTATTTAACAGCATGGGTATCTGAGTTTGTTGGTAAAAACTATTTATCAGCGCATAAAAACGTGGGTTCCATTGTTGTTTAACCGTTTGCAAACGCCCCGTGCCATCCACATGACATACCGCTGCCACTTGTTGTTGCATGGCATTCTTTATATATAGTGTTTTATCCATATAAGGGGATTCATGGTAGTCCGCAAAAAAAACATCAGCCTGTTCATGCAATACTGAGGGAGCAAAAGGACGGAAGCTTTCGCGGAATTTAATTTTTTGATTAATATCATCTTTAGTTTTCGCTTGGCGCGGGTCTGCCAGAATAGACCGGTTGCCCAGTGATCTTGGCCCAAATTCTGCCCGGCCTTGTATCCAGCCGATAAGTTGACCTTGCGCCAGCAAGTTTGCCGTTGCTGCACAAATACTGTCAGGTAAGTGACGAATGCTGAGTGAACGGTTGTACTGGATTAATTTTTCAATAGCTGCATCAGAAATGCTTGTCCCTAAATAGGGGGATAGTGGTTGCTGGCGGTCATTGCTAATAGTTAAATCGGGATGATCATGGCGCAAGGCAAGCCAGGCGGCTCCCAATGCCGTGCCATCGTCGGCAGGTGCTGAGGGAATAAACACCTGGGTAAAGTCAGTACGGCTTTTTATTTGCCCATTAAATGCTGAATTTAAGCCACAACCACCACCCAGCGTCAGGTTTTTGCAGCCCGTTTGCTGCTGTAAATGCTGTAATAAAGAGCTCATTAATTCAGCAAAAAAATATTGGCCGGTATAGGCTAGATCTGCTGCCTGTGCTATCGGGTCTTGATCATGGCGTTTGAATTTATCCAGCGCAGTGAGACTGGAAAATAGGTTTTTAGAGTGATGCTGGCACTCAAAACCCTGTACTGAGATCGTTGATTTTAACAGCTCATAAAGTTCCCGATTCAGCTTGCCATAGGGTGCTAAGCCCATAACTTTCCATTCTTCGCCTTTAAGCCAGTCAAAGCCACATAATTCAGTGACTTTCATATAATAAAAACCGATACTTCCGGTTCCTTTGGTTTCATAGAGGCAATTTAGATGCTGGTCTTTAAAATGATAAAAAGCCATAGAGCCTTGCTCTCCAAAAGAATCAATCACCGCGCAGGCGGCTTCATCAAAGGGGCTACTGTAACAGGCTGTTGCCGCATGAGTCAGATGATGAGGGTGATCCGTAAATGAAATACGACACTCAGGGTAATGCTCGCGAATAATACGTACCAGATTAAGCCCGGCACTGCTTATGTTATTACGCTGGCAGGCAATCATATGGTGCAACTGATAATTACGCAGTGGTGAACGTAATTTTTTGATGCCGGTTTTTAACAGTCCAGGCGCTGTTAAACAGCCTAAAGAGGCGACTACATTTTCGTATAAGGGACGTTTTTTACGCCAGTTGATAGCAATCACGAAAGCATCGGGAGCAGGGCAGTGTTGCTCCAGTAAGTCTTGAACTTGCAGCAAAGGATCGGCGGCACAATTTAGCGCACGTTTATTCTGTAAATAGCGTTCTGTCGCTTCAGCAAACAATACTTTTCCCTGATCATCAATGATAGCCAAGGCCGGATCATGGTATGTGACGGAGAGTCCGATATAGTATTTATTCATTCAGATTGCCTGCCTATGCACTTTTATTTCTAGTTGTTCACGCCACGAGCGTTGTTGCCAATCAGCATATTTTTGCCTTTTAAGATGTTCACGTTGCGTATCAATTTGCGCTCTGAAGTGCGTATATTGGCCACAAAGCGAAAAGAATTCCGCGACGATAACCTGATAGCCAGCGCTATTAAAACCACAGCGACTCTTAGCAATCGCCAGTGCTTCCGGTAAATACCGCCAATAAGTGAGCGCGTTTTTACGTGACAGAATCTTAATCAAATAACCGCTCTTATCATTGTTTTCACGGTGCTTAGATTGTAAATCAGGGTCGATTAACTGCAGATGGCGCATTACGCGCCTAAAATAGACCGGAGGATGATAGATTTCTTGCAGAATGTGCAGGTAATTCTGCTCTGCCTGCTGTATCGAAAAATTATAAGGAATAAAATTAATAATGCCATCAGAATTATTGCCACTACTCGCCTGGATTAAACGTCCTTCATTTTGTAATCTGGTCATTAAAGGCGTGCAGGGTAGGGCATTTAACAACCCTGCCATGACAATAGGAGCATTACTGGCATTAACAAAATCGATAAATTCCTGCACAGACTCGGTAGTATCATGATCAAAGCCATAGATCATCCCTAGCATAACGCCAGAACCGGTTTGTGTGGAAATGAAATTTAATTTTTCCACCAAAGTGCGTTCACCACGAAGGTTCTGACGTTTATTGGTTTCCAGTAGTGAAGCGGTATTAGGGGTCTCCACACCATAAAAGCCATTGATAAAATGTGCCTTATGAAACCAGTGCCTTAATTCTGCCATAATCGCTGATTCATCGGCTAGGCGTAAGGTGAGTTCCGTGTATTTAGGGAAGTGATAGCCAATATTCTCGCCTATTTTATACAGATTTTTCAGTACCTCCAGCGCCTTTTTTGGGTGGCCGATAAAATTATCATCGACCACGAATACTTGGCCTGTCCAGCCTGACTCTTTCATCTGACGAAATGCCTGTTCGGTTTTTTTCCAGGGAGTGACACGGTAAGCTTTGCCAAAGCGCGAGGGGATATCGCAAAACTCACAGGCTTCAGGACAGCCACGACTAATTTGTATCGCCATATGCACATAGTTTTGCATATTGATAGCCGCATAATCGGGTTGAAAAAAATTTTCTGGTAACGTAATGCCGCCCTTATAATACTTTCTGGCATTGCTATTTCTTAGACCTAGCAATAACTCATCAATAACCCCTTCGGCTTCATTTTCTACCACATGGTCAGCGATATCGACTAATGGAGACTGTTTGCTAATGGCTGTGCCACCAACAATTAAAATCTTGCCAGCGGTTTTTATCTGCCGTGCATATTTTAATAAGTTTTGTTCCTGAGCCAGCATTCCCCCCATATAAACATGATCGGCATCGTTAATAAATTCATGCAAGGGTCTGGGATCAATATTTTTATCAATCAGAATCAGCTGTTCATAATAAGGCTTAAGATGATTAAATAAGCCCATTAAACCCAGAGGAGGTAATAGTCTTTTAGCTAAGCCAAATTCACCGGCAGGGGCATACATTTTTAGGCTTTTGGCATAGCTCCAGAAGGTGTCCTGAGTATCAAACTCGGGGTAAACAAGCACCGCTTTATAGCCAATCTTTTCAATCATAGTCACCCCTGATAGATTTGAGCAATAATTTTGATTATAGACCTTGTTATCAAGGTAGGCCTGTAAAAAATCTTATTTGCACAGGATATCTGGGAATAATTTACGTTGTGTGATGTAGAGCGTGGGAACGATCAATGCTCTCCCTGATGATGGACAAAAAAACCTGTCTACCCTACTTTTTTTGCAATAGAATCTGCCCCGTCTTCAATGCGTCGCCTGGATTATTATAATTTCTTATTGCCCTAAGGCTTGTAATGGCATAAAGTGAACAAAAGAATATAACCATAACAATGGTGGAAAGAGTATGGCAGAAGAAAATATCACTCAGTTTACAGAGCGTGAGCAAACCAGTCATTTGATTGAGGAATTATTAGCAGAGCGCACACAAGTCTGGAACTTATACTGTGGCGTTGCGGGAGTGGAATCGTATCAATCAAACAAACCTATGGAAGAGCAGGTTCAGGAGTTCTGTCAGATGTTGGTTGATTATATTTCATTAGGGCATTTCGGTGTTTACCAGCGGATTATTGAGGGTAGTGAAAGACGTAAAACGATTATCGAAGCAGCGGAACGAATTTATCCACAAATTGTCCAGGCAACCGAGGCTGTGTTGAAATTTAATGAGAAGTACCAACAAGCGCTAACACCAGCGATCATTTTAAACCAATTAGCAGACGACCTGTCGGTTCTTGGTGATCAACTGGCGACCCGTATAGAGCTAGAAGATGAGTTAATTAGTAAAATGCTGGCTTAGTTGCTTTTGTATTTAGAAGCATTATTAATAATGACTTCCCGTATTTTGTAGGGGTAACCACAAGGGATTGCCCCTACAATCTATTTAAAAATTGCTTTATTTGGGGTAAAAAATACCAGATAAGAAACATGACAGCCGCAGTCGCTAACACTGGAATGGCAATTTCCGGGTTAGTACGTAGCGTGATTTTTGCAATAGCCAGGAGAGAGACTGCAACGAGAAGTTTGAGTAAAGCTAAAAGCCAGCTTAAAACAGCTGTCATAAATTTTTGTAATGTATCCAATCGTTTTCCTCACTGAGCCTGAGTAAATTAAGTTCTAAAGAATCCGATTCCAATAAGGCTGTGTTGTTTTTACGTAACATCAGTTAATGACAAAAATCCTTTCAATTCAGCTATTGATTGTACCAGTTCAGCTATTTTTCTGCAGCTTTAGCTTTAAGTTATGCGCCCTAAACTTCCCTCTGATCTCCCTTTTTATTTGCCTGGATTTCTAAATATATTCAGAACAGGAAATGCTACTTGTTTAAAAAGTTATTAACATCAGAAAAACTGATAGGAACCTGACTTGAAATTAATATAAAAAAATACCCTGATGGATTTATTGATAATTATAAGTTATTGAAATTAAAGTTAAATAATTTGCTGTGTAAAATCTATACAATTTAACACAACTGTAATAATTACAATACTTAAGGGGAGTTTTAAGGAATTAATCCACAGGGTTATCCACAGCTTTTGTGAATAACTTTTTTCCTCTAATAATCAGAGTTACTTAGACCACTAATGTAGAGATTACTTTTAATAGATGCGCTAATTAAACAAAATTTTGCAGAGAAATTTTGAGCTTAATCATGTCAGTGAATCAATATTTCCCTACAAGTGTTTAAACACCAGGCTGTATTTTTTTAAATACATCGCCAGGCGTTGAGAGTCATTGCTCACAGCATTTTGCAAACGGCTTTTGTTAAACAGTTTTCTACCCGCATATCTTTTATCGTCCGTGGTTTGGGTAATGAGGAAAGTTTTTGCAGTTGTAGTCATGGTGCGGGTCGAATCATGTCACGGACTCAGGCAAAAAAACAGGTTTCACTGGATGAGCATTTAAAAGCAACACAAGGCGTAGAGTGTCGTAAGGATACCGATGTGATTGATGAAACACCTTCAGCCTATAAGCCAATTGAGAAGGTAATGGCTGCTCAGGACGAATTGTGCATACTTTAAAGCAGGTGGTTTGTGTTAAGGGGTAAGGTTCTGCAGTTTGTGTTAAGCAATGTAACATAGCACTGTAGACTGAAGAACCATGTCCTCCAGATAATATGGAGGACGTGATTTTTTTAGAATGGATAGCGATTAATTTAAATCATAATCCACTAATTTAAAAACAAATTCCGCCTCAGTTCCCGGTACTAACTGCAAATCAGCCCAGTAATTATCGACACCGACTTCAATACAAGGTAAATGAACTATCTCTGTTTGTGGTTGAAAAGTTCCGCATTGAGCCGACTGGCTTTGATGAATCTTATTTATATGACTTAAAACAAATTGTAGACCATTGCCTTCAATAACCGACAATTCAGCGCTATACAGTTCATTATTAACTAACACACAGGGAATAGTTAATTGATTTTGTGCAAACGCTGAGCATTGAGATAGCTCGTCAACAGGCTGATTATCCGGTTCATTAACGGGTTCGTTATCTGGTTCATTATCCTTGGCATTATCTTTTGAAAAATCACTGAGTAACACATCCAGTTTAATATTTAAATTACCGATATGAACGGCCCTAGATACCGATCCTAAATCCTCATGATAAAAGCTGACAGAGTAATCACTGTTAGCTGTGACTTCCAGGCCATAACCTCCTGCTGATGCTGTCAATGTTGATTCATTATTTTCCTCGATTCTTATTTCAACAGAACTGACTCCCTCACCTGCATCATAAAAATTATTTTTATTTATATCATCATAAACGACACCTAGTAAAATGGGCAGACTGTTCAGCTGTCGCCCAAAGTCTGTTGTCACCATTGCAGCATTAAATGTCTGCCCGCTACTGTTAAATAAACCATACGCTAAGCCCACCCCTACTTCCCTATAATTAGGGTTCAGTATATTGACCCGATGCCCTCGGTGAGGATAATTTGTATCAAGAAATAAATTATCATGTAATTGCAGCGCCATTGCTAATTCATTAATGCTACCTGTCGAGCCTGAGTAAGCTAGATTTTCTCCTGCAGTTTGATAAACATAACCTGCCGATCTCATACGGTCAAAAGGTGACTCTCCATCGGGATTATTATGCGCAAAAAAGTCACGATTCAGCATATCCTCACTGTGTGCCCGCGTTGCATCAAGTAAATGACTATTTGAACTTAAAGGCTGTACCGCATTACCACTAATCGCTCCAGGCTCAGTGCCTTCAAATAAATCAATACCCAGCCTTTGTGCTTCATCTAAAGGATAAAGCCGGGCATAATTAATCGCCTCAAGATGAGCCTGTTCATTAGGGCTAGGGTCGCCATAATCAAAAGCCCACCCTGTATTAGTAGCAAGCAACAGTAATAATAAATAATATTTCATGGCAATGTTCCAGCGATTAAATTGCAATCCCCTATATCTATCTTTAAATATATGAATTGAGTCTTTTTCAGATTTGATTTCAATATTTTTCAAATCAAGGCTATCTTTTACCTTAAATTGTAGCAGATTGTTTTATAAGTACCTTGTTAATTATGTTGAATTTATGTACTTACCAACACAGGGCAGCATATAGTAGTTCCGTAGGTTGGTGTGAGCTTGCGAACCCCAACAATCAATGGCTTACCTAGTCCCGGTTGTTGGGGTTCATACTTCACCCCAACCTACGCATAATACTTTTACAGCCCCTGAGGTTTTAGCAGAATTTATTGTGTAAAAGGTTCTTAGTGCTAGAATGAATACCATCAATAGGTCATTTTAACCGGGGCAAATAGCATGATTATTATTCCAACGGAAAAGACGTTTAACTGGAAGCATACGCCGATTATGCTTTTTCTTCTTGTCATTATCAATGTCATGGTATTTATACTCTGCCAGTCGAGTGATTTACAAAAAACACAAGAAGCTTTTGTCAGTTATCAGGAACATCAATATTTTTCGCTGGAATGGCCGGTATTTAAAAAATTTTTATCAGAGAACGGTGAAGCAGATAAGCTTGAGAAATTTTCTGAGCTCTATGCAGAGGGAGAGCATGCTCAGCTGACAATGGCAATGCTGACAAGTGAGGGTTTTTATAGGTATTTGCTTGATTATTCTCCCCGCTTTGTCAAAAGTAAAGATGACAGCTATGATCTTGATTTGTGGCCTGATACCAGAGAGGAGATTAATGAAACGATCCAGTCGCTTAGTTATATTAAGTTTGGCTTAATACCTGACAGACTAAAAATACCCAGCTTATTGACCCATCAGTTTTTACATGGCGGAGTGATGCATTTGCTGGGTAATATGTTTTTTCTCGTTATCTGTGGTTTTGCTGTCGAAGCGGCACTTGGACATATTCGCTTTCTGTGTTTCTATTTACTGTCTGGTTTAGCAGGAGGTCTTCTTTTTGCCTATATTGATTTGCAGAACTCAATGCCATTAGTGGGTGCATCAGGTGCCATATCGGGCGTTATGGCGATGTATCTGTGGATTTTTCGGCTGAAAACAATTGAGTTTTTTTACTGGTTTTATATTTTTGTTGGCTATTTTAGAGCGCCCGCATTACTGCTATTGCCATTTTATATTGGTAAAGAGCTGTATTCTTTTTATTTTACTGCAGATTCAAATGTTGCCTTTATGGCGCATACAGGTGGGTTTATTGCGGGGAGTGTGTTGCTAGGCATTTCTTTACTTATCAGCCCCAGAATATTTAATCAGGAATATGTCGAAGAAGATGAATCTATTGATCCGTTTCAGGAAGCGTTAAATAAAATCTATTCCTGTATTGATGATTATAATTTTGATGCGGCATTGAAACACCTGCAACCCCTTATTGCAGAAAATGGCATTACATTTAATTTAGCTATTTTACGTTATAACCTGATCAAGGTACTTAAGACTCCCGACTATGATGAATGGACGATGGATGTGTTTAAATTGAAGCCCATGACGAGCTATGACTTAAGCATGCTCAATAAGGTGTGGTCAGAAAATCCCGGACAGCAAGCATTGCTTGATGAAGAAGAAGTGATTAAAGTGGGCTTAAGTCTTTCGACCCAAGAGCACCTGAAAACTGCAGAGGATATTTTCAAGCGTTTACAGGGTGATTCTTGCAAGCGTCAATCGTTAGGGTTTTTGGCACGTAAGATTTCACTCGTCTATGAAGTGCTTGATAATAGAGGCAAGAAAAAGGAATATGAAAAAATTGCGGATTCACTCTCTATGGGAAATATCTAATGAAATATTGTAAATATCACCCGCTAACGCCAGCAAACTATTATTGTGACCCTTGTGATATTGATTTGTGTGAGCAATGTGTTGATGAAGGTCAGTATGCTGAGTATGCTCACTGTTTTCTCTGCGAGAAAAATGTTAATGCTAATATAGGAGGCGGTCATCAGGTTGAGGCATTCTGGCATCGCTTTGATAAAAGTTTTCGTTACCCGCTTAATGTCGGGACTATCATCTTTATAGTCGGCTTATCTATATTGATGACAGTAGCGACTTTTATACCCTTTGCCTGGGTGATACAATTGGCTCTATCGGGCGCACTGTTTAAATACAGTTTTAGTTGTCTGGAGAAAACAGCGAGTGGCATGTTGCTTGCACCGGATATCAGTGATGCTTATGGTGATGGCTCATCATTGATGTTAAGGCTGCTAGTCATTTTCTTGCTTATCATTGGTTCCGTTGTCGGGCTGAACATCTATTTTCAATCTACGCTGATTCTGGTTATCAGTAGCTCTTTAGCCGTTGTTTTTATGCCAGCGGTGTTTATTATTTTTGCTTTGGAAGATAATATTCTGGCAGCGATCAATCCATTAAAGCAGTTTAAGCTTATCAGTGCTATCGGATTACCTTATACTTTACTGCTGATCATTATTCTGATCATGTCAGCGTCTGTCGGCTTGATCAATGAGCTTATTGGTGGTGATTTTTCTTTTGTCTCTTTAGCCTTACAGTCCATGGCCGGGAATTACTATACCATCGTTTTGTTTCATATTATGGGCTATATGATTTATCAGTATCACTATGAGCTGGGGTTTGCCGTTAGTGAAAATAATGCTGAAAGGGTAAAGGCGAGAAATGATGTAACCCGGTTATTGAGTAAGATTAAAATCATGATAAAAGAAGGGCGTTATGATAAAGCTTTAACGCTATTTGCTAAAGGTGCGAGTGATTATCCAGAGGATAATCATTTAAACTACGAATTTTTCAAATTTTTACTTGGCAAAAAAAGTCATGAAGATATTGAGCGTTATGCGCCTGTTTATTTAAAAAGCTTAAGTAGAAACGATCAGACTTATAAGTTAATGTTGTCGTATCAGCGGCTGCTAGATGTTAATGCAAGTTATTTTCCTGATAGTGCTGAATTACGCTTTAGCATTGCTCAGGCTTGTCAAGAGAATGGTGATCTAGCAACCGTTGTTAAACTTATTAATGGAATGCACAAAACGTTTCCTGAATTTAAAGACTTAATACCTGCTTATGAACTTATGGCGCGGGCTTTAGATGAGCTACCAGAGAGAAAAAAACAAGCTGCTCAGTGTCGAGAATTTATCAAACACCTAGAGAAAAATATTGATGCAATTAAGCCCAGAAAAAAGGTTACGCCAGAGGTGAAAAATACAACCCCTCAACCAGCCTGGTATGAATCAGACCTGAAAATATCATTAGTTTCCTTAGATGAGGAGAAATAAGTGGTTTTGTTGGCATATGTTAATCGTTCCTCACGCTCCAGCGTCACGAGTCACAGACAGTTAAAGTACCTGAATGTTTTTTATACTAGCACCCTTAACCGCTTTACTTCATATACGGAGAATAAAATGTCAGCCAATACGCCCCCTTTAGAGCATAATGATGCCGCTGTTTTGCAACATATGGCCATGTATCAAAGCATTATTTCCAGAATGGCAAATAACAGCTCTGCCTGTAAAAACTGGAGTATCGTGCTGGTATCTGCTTTTTTGGCGTTTGTTATTGAAAAAGGCAAGGGCGATATCGCCTGGCTGGGAATGATACCTATTGTAATATTCTGGTTTTTAGATGCCTCATATCTGGCACTAGAGAAAAAATTTCGGGCGGCGGCAAAAGTAAGTGCCGATAAGATTCATGCCTCGAATTTTAAGCTTGTAGATTTATTTGTGGTTGAGGTGGATGGAAAAATACCGGCGCAATTATATAAAGGCTTTTTCTCCTGGGCTACCTGGCCGGTGTATGGTGGTTTACTGGTACTGCTACTGCTTGCCATGCTCTGGGGAATGTAATATGTCGCCATTACCAAGAATACAGGTGTATGTGTCTTACAATACGGTACATACAGAGCAGCTAACTCAACTTGAAGCAGCTTTTAAAAACTATAATGAAAGCGACGATAGCGGCTATCAAATGGAGGTTAAATACTCAGAGAATAGTATTGATGAGGGTGACAGCATTGTTGAGTTTATGGATAAAATTGCACTGGCGCGGTTTGTAGTGCTGTTTTTTAGTAA
>WTCN01000084.1 GCA_013138555.1 Methyloprofundus sp.
ACTTTACGGTCGATAAAATCATCCAGATTTATATCAATCGCACCACGCACATGACTACGAAAACCTAGTTCTTTATAATCTTCAGCAAAACTAATGCCTGACTTTCCTTCTTTCAAAGAGGCAAGAACTTCGTCACTGTTATTTCCAATACTAGACACTATCCCTAGTCCTGTTATAACTATTCTTTTCATATCTCGCCTCTTAGAAGTCTGTTGTATTTGTAAATAAACCCACGCGCAGATCTTTTGCTTCGTAAATCACTTTACCATCAACTTCCATTGTTGCATCGGCAATACCCATAACCAATTTTCTCATAATAACCCGTTTTAATTGCACACGATAGGTCACTGTTTTGGCATTTGGCAAAACCTGCCCGGTAAATTTAACTTCACCAACACCGAGTGCTCTTCCTTTACCGGGACCACCTTTCCAGCCCAGATAAAAACCAACAATCTGCCACATCGCATCAAGCCCCAAACAACCGGGCATAACAGGGTCACCCTCAAAATGGCAATCAAAAAACCATAAGTCCGGATTAATATCTAACTCGGCAATGACTTCACCTTTATCAAATTCACCACCTTCATCAGAAATATGCGTAATGCGATCCATCATTAACATATTAGGCAAAGGTAATTTAGCATTCCCAGGGCCAAATAGGCCATCATGTCCAGATTTTAATAGCTCTTCACGAGAGTAACTATTCTGCTTTTGCATTCCCAGTCCTGTTTCTTTTATTATAGTTATATATTGTAATAACTTTATTATACCTTGTAATCAATAAAGGTAGAGAATTTTATCATCCGTTTTTTAGCAGACAAATACCCTGTTTCCCCCTATATTCAACACAAATATTTATTTTTTTTCGGCCAAAAGATGAGCAGATGCCATTTTTTCTGGCTGAATATCACGCATAAAATCAGCCATTAATAACTTACCTGTCCCTAGTTGACGTTGATATATAAGCGCATAGGTAAGCACAGCTGAAACATAAGCTCTTGTTTCTTTAAAAGGTATGGTTTCTACCCAGACATCGGCTGCATAGTCACGCTTAATATCAGTCCATTTGATGACACGATGAGGCCCTGCATTATAAGCGGCAGCGGCTAATGCATAATGCCCATCAAACTTATCTAGCATTTGCTTATAATAATAGGCACCAAATTTTATATTCGTCGGTGCTTCTAATAAAGCAGACTTAGACCGCCAGGGAAACTTGATTTCTCTAGCAATCTGCTTTCCGGTACGTGGCATAACCTGCATTAAACCCAAAGCACCGACAGGAGACTGTGCTTTTTCGTCAAACATACTCTCACGTCGCACAAGCCCATAGATAATGGCTTGATCTAATTTTTGCAACTGCGCATTTTGTTGAATTTTATCAGCAAAATCAATCGGAAAGCGTAGATCCACATCATCCCAGTGTTTCGCCTGAGCAACGGTTAATATCGCCATCTTATGCCATTTCCATTGCTGCGCTATTTTTGCTGCAATTAATAAGTCACTTCCCTTACGGCCTCGAAGCGCGTCCCACCAGCTCAACTGCGCTTCTTTCTCAAGCTTTAAAAACCTGAATTCCTGTATCATTGCAAAGGTTTTTGTGGCTAATAAAGCCGAGCGCTTGCCTTCATCAATTTGTATCGGTTTATTTTCCAGACGATACTCTTGTTGTAAATAGTCAGCCGCTATATACCCGTAATAACTACGCTCTTTAGCCAGTTCTGCAAATATCGCCCTGCCTTTTGACTCTTGTTTTGTTTGTAAAAATGTTCTGGCCTGCCAATATTTCCAGCGTTGTTTCTGTTTTTCCTGAGTAGATAGGTTATTTAAGGCATCCTGCACATGCGCCCAGTTATTCTCAATCAATGCAGCTCTAACTGCCCATATTCTGGTCGTTGCATCCAGTTTAGTTAATTGACTAAACTGCGCATACGCCTGATCTGATTTATTAAAGGCCAGTTGCAGAGCAATGGAACGCTCTACTTTATCTTGTTGCGCTTGAGTCATTTGATAACGTGATTTCTTTAGCTCCCAGATAAGCCTAGCATCATCAACATCCTTTGAGATTAAACGCTTCATTGCATACACAAACATGTCTGCCTGCTGCGTACGCGAAACACCTTGTAAAGACTGACTACTAACAACTAATGCTGGATTTTTAACCAACTTAAGCCATTGACTTGCATTTCTTTTTGTCTCGGCAGTGCTTAACTTCTTACTCAAATACGTCGCTAATTTTAATTTCCTCGCTTTAATGGCAAGCTCAAATCGCTGCCAGATAAGTGCTTGAGTCAAAAAGGAAGAGCTGCTAAATTTTTCTAATAAAGGGTCACAAACCTTTGGCAAGGAGCGCCCTGTTAACCAGATTTTTTTGGTTTCCGTCAGCGCTTTAGTCTTATAATTCAGCTGATACCGCGCCCATTGATAACGACACTGCCCAGACTTGCTCCTGGAAGTCTGGTAATAAGCAACAAAATCATTCCAGTTTTGATGTTTATATAAATAAGCCAGCCATTGCTGACGTAACTTACGCGCATAACGTGACGATTTATTGTTGCGTAAAAAATCCCGAATTTGAACTTTTTTATCTAAATGTTGACTTAACCACTGATATTCCAGATACGGATATAAAGGATAGTCTTCCAGTCCTTTGCTGATAAGCGAAAAGTCTTCTGCTGTCATCCTGCCTTCGGCCTGTAAAAAAGCCTGGCGCTGTTGCTCACGAGTATTCGCCGAGCTTTCTAGTCCCGCTATCAATATAACAACTGTAAACAATAGTCTACAAAATTTTATCCACATATTATGTCCCTGCATCTCAAATACTCTTCCCCAAAATCGTTAACAACAACTTTTTCAACACACAAAATACTACAATTCGAGCTATAATTTAGCAATTATCAATCCTTCTCTACTTCAAAGGTATTCTGTAAAGTATCTGAATAATGACATATTTTATAATAAACATAACCAGACATTTTCAAAAAAATAAGTAAAATCGTGCATAACCAACAAACGCCTACAGCAGCCTTATATAACTGGGCTTATATTGCCAGCATTATAAAACAACATAAAAAAGAGCTCGTCTCTGCACATCTGCTCGCTATTTTAGCCACTATTGCCACCGTGCCTGTTCCTCTATTAATGCCTCTACTGGTTGATGAAGTCCTACTCAACAACCCAGGCATCAGCATCAGGACGATTAACCAATATACGCCTAATCACTGGCATACCCCAGAACTTTATATTGGCATTATTTTATTAGCGAGCCTGTGCCTTAGAGTGTTCGGCATACTCTTTAATATCATTCAGTCACGCCAGTTCTCACGCATCTCTAAAGACATCATTTTTCAAATTCGCAAACGGCAGATCAATCATCTCAAACACATTTCAATGGCTGAGTACGAAAACCTGGGAAGCGGCACGGTCATCACTCACCTAGTAACCGACCTTGATACCCTTGATACCTTTATCGGTAGCACCACCAGCAAACTATTAGTCGCTACTTTAACCATTATAGGCACTGCTGTCATATTATTATGGATGCACTGGCAATTAGGTCTCTTTATTTTATTGCTTAACCCTGTGGTCATTTTCTTTACCCGCAGTTTAGGCAAAAGAGTAAAAACGCTTAAGGCAAAAGAAAACTCGGCCTATGGGATTTTTCAACAAGCCCTAGCAGAAACCTTAGAAGCGATTCAGCAAATTCGAGTCAGCAATCGGGAGTCACATTATTATAAAAAATTAATTGATTCAGCCGCTCAGGTTAAAAAACACTCAACGTCATTCGCCTGGAAAAGCGATGCAGCCACACGCTTCAGCTTCTTAATCTTCCTGTTCGGTTTTGATATTTTCCGTGCTGCCGCTATGTTAATGGTGCTGTATTCAGATTTAAGCATAGGAGAAATGCTCGCTGTTTTTGGCTACCTATGGTTTATGATGGCTCCCGTTCAGGAAATTTTAGGCATTCAATACGCCTTTTATGGTGCAAAAGCCGCCCTGGCACGTATTAATCGCATGCAGGTCTTGCAACAAGAACCGGTATACCCTGCCCTGATCAACCCCTTTAACAATAAGCAAACCGTTAGCGTTGATATTCAGGACTTACATTTTAGCTACAACAGCGAACAAGCTGAACATGATGAGGTCCTGACCGGGATTAATTTATCAATTAATGCGGGAGATAAAATTGCCCTGGTGGGGGCTAGTGGCGGAGGGAAATCAACGCTGATTCAAACCCTGACAGGTCTATACCCGGCAAAAAGCGGAATGATTTATTATGATCATGTGCCCATCACTAAAATTGGCTTTGATGTGGTTCGGGAGAATGTTGTCACGGTACTCCAGCATCCCATCTTATTTAATGACAGCATTCGTGAAAACCTCTGTTTAGGCAAAACAGTTTCAGATAAAGAACTCTGGAATGCCATTACAATAGCACAGCTAAAAGAAACGATCAGCGCTCTGGATAAAGGGCTTGATACTATCGTTGGCCGCCAGGGTATGCGCTTATCAGGCGGACAGCGACAGCGCATGGCCATTGCGCGCATGGTTGTAGCAAAACCAAGTGTTGTGGTACTTGATGAAGCGACCTCTGCCCTAGACACAGAGACCGAGCACAAACTACACCTTGCACTGGCTGATTTCTTAAAAAACCGCACCACCATTATTATTGCGCATAGACTCAGTGCCATAAAACAGGCCGATCATGTCTATGTCTTTGAAGAAGGTAAAATTTGTGAACAAGGCAGTCACGATAAATTAATTAATCAAAATGGACTGTATGCAAAACTTTATGGAGAATACCAGCAATGACAGAACTTAAATATGACCTCCATTGTCATTCCAGCTTTTCCGATGGCGCACTTCCGCCAGCTGAACTTATTTTACGCGCCAAAGAGCAAGGCGTTACGACGCTTGCCCTGACAGATCATGATACTGTTGCAGGCCTGGCACAAGCGCAACAGGCAGCAGAACAGCATGAACTAAACTTTATTCCCGGCATTGAGCTTTCCTGCCTCTGGGAGAAAAAAACCTTTCATATTCTAGGTCTAAACATAGACCCGTGTAATACTGAGCTATTAGCTGGTACACAGCAACTACAAAACATTCGTCTCAAACGGGCAAAAAAAATTGCCACTAAATTAGAAAAAAACAAAATACCCGGAGCCTTTACCGCTGTTCAGGCAGCAGCAGGTAGTGGCATGATCACACGCCCACATTTTGCTGATTTTTTACTAAAAAATAACCACGTCAGCTCTATACAGAATGCTTTTGATCGCTACCTAGGACAAGGTAAGCCTGCTTTTGTTAATACCGAGTGGGTTGAGATGGAAAATGCTATACACTGGATTAACTCAGCTGGCGGTATTGCCGTCGTGGCCCACCCCATGCGCTATAAACTCACCGCAAGCTGGATGCGCCGATTTCTTAAAGCATTTAAAGAAATGGGGGGCCTAGGCATAGAAATTATTACCGCCCGTAGTACCGCTGATGAAATACGCCGCACAGTCCATTTTGCCCAGCAATTTGAACTGTATGGCTCGGTAGGTTCAGACTTCCATACGCCTAAAAACCAATGGGTCGAATTAGGTCGTCTAGCACCCTTGCCTATCAATATTAAGCCCGTATGGAGATTATTTAATTAATTTATCCTCTACAAACAACAGATTACAAAAAACTTTAGAAATAAACAAAAAAAACACTAGGCAAAAAACAATTAGCCGTTATAATAGTCGCTTCTCTAAGAGAGATTGATGCCTCGGTGGCGAAATTGGTAGACGCAAGGGACTTAAAATCCCTCGCCTTCTGGGCGTGCCAGTTCGATTCTGGCCCGAGGCACCACACTAAATAAAGGCTTGTAACGGTTTTCGTTACTGGCCTTTTTTTATGCCTGTCGTTATGGGGCTACTTTTGAACAAAAAACACATTTCAGATCGGCACTCACTACCAGCAATATATTTGCAGCTTATCTAATACCGCTTCAATAATCCCCACCGAAACACTGCCATACATTTAAATAGTCGCCAACATATCGGTGTACCTTATTTTGTGCGTTAAATTGTAATAGTTCAAACTTGATCTGACATATTTGAAAATTGATCACAATCAAATCTTACAGCTAAAGACCCCCAGCCCAAAGCCGCCATTCAAAGTTATCATTGGATAGTAATGCTGCCTCCATCGTATATCTTACTATCACTCTACCTTGGTCGCTTTTAAAAAGTCAAACAGAAAATCACCAGATTTCATTTTAAGCAGACATCAAATTTTTCAATCTCCGAAAATAGAATAGGTACATGGTGAAAAAAATTAAGAACAAATTTCAACTGAAGGTGTTGAAGAAAAATGAGATTCCTCTCGAAGTCAGGCATGAATTAATCTTTCGAAAACGTCCATAAGTTACACTCTTTTCCTTGTTAAATGTGGTTGTTATTTTGACATCTAATCAATTACTAATTCCAATGGTAGGCCCTGTGAGATACTCAGTTCACTTTTGCAAGAACATCCTGACCGGCTATCGCCGGTTTACACTACTTTAACCGGCACTTGCGTGACCTTTAGCCCCCAAACATCCGATCCAGGTGGCTGAAAAACTATGAAGCGGTCCACAAAATAAGGGAATGTGCCGCCATCACCAGAGGAAATAGACAGGTTCCATTGAAAGCCCAGGTGAACTTTGCTAGGCTGGCCTGCCGGAACAAAGTAGTTTCTCGCCACGCTCACAACTTCGTTATGCGCTAAAGGAGAACCTGGGGACGATCTATAGCCGTTACCGAGGTGCTCGAAGTCTCCCATACTTTCTGGTGCTCCGGTGGCTGCATCGTGTTGCTCGAACAAAAGGCAGGACCCGAAAAACATATAATCCCGCACTGAGAAATCAGGTGCCAGGGCAAACATGAGTTTCGTTTCGTAGAACACTAATGAATCCTCACTCGGAGCGGGGATGTCGAAGCTTAACGCAGCACAAACCATTAACTGTGCCCAGTCGTGCTCCTCCTCGATAAAAGGCCAGTCAAACGGCGCGGGGTTATTGATTCGACATCGTGTGGAAACAATCCCACGCTGCACGTTGTTGTGAGGATTAAAGGGATAGATGGTCTTGCTGAAGGTGGCGCTTGAGTCATCGCTCCATCGGATACTTGGGTATTCTATCAGTTCATAGCTCCAGAGGACTAAGGTCCTGGGGGGAGGTTCTGTCCCACCTCCTCTGGGACGGGGAAGTATCTGAGTGCTCTGCTCCTGAACCTTCTGGATTAGAACTGCCTCCTCGAGCTTTTCTCGGCTGGGCTCAAAGCCGCCTGGAGAGGCTGGAAACCCTGGCTGAAAAAACTTCTTCAATTCTCCTTGCTGGAGTCTGTTCAGCTCCTTTATAAGTTCCGTCCGACGTTGACTCAACTCCTTAAACTTCAAATGGGCTTCCTTATTTGAATGCAATCCAGTCCAGGTCGGTAGCCATTGATGCACCTGCTGTAATCGCTGCGTAACGGCGTGGAGTTCCAGCTTAGTTCTGGTCCATGTTTCGTAGATCTTCTCGAATTCTGTGGGCTGATTCTGCATAGCAATATCTCCTTATCTCAATGTATTAATTACCTATGAACGAAACTAAGGTTAATGTTCAAAACACCCTCTGTGTATGTTTAATAAAAAAACTCGCACTGTTTACATGAGAGTTAATTTGTTTATCAATGGCTTACTGGGTGAAAAGTTCTACTTTTTTCATCAGAAAACATCTAATCGCTAGTGCAGTGGACTTTCAACACCCCATTGAGTCTTTTTATCTTATCCAGCATCAAAAGACATCCCAAAAGTCACTTTCGGTAGTCCTTTCTTCTATTCTCCATCCGTTACTTTCTGTCCATACTTTCAGTAGGTTTATCTTTTCGTTGTTACATTTTATATATACGCTTATTTGAAAAATTATTCTACTGAGTATTTTAGTCAAGTATAGATGGTTTTGAATAATGAATAATTGAGGTCGAAGTAAGACTCATTATACGAATACAGGTCAATCTCTTTAAACAATTCTGTGCGTTGTTTTTAAGCGTCCGCTATTAGCCGTTATGAGCCAGTCAAATTTGATAATACTCGACTCTTGATATTGTCAGTAGAAATCAAACCTAATTTATAAATATGTCCGATCAAGTTTAAGTCAATACACTTAACAATACTCTAAAGCACCGCCAACCCTTCGAGTACTGGCAGTGCTAAATTCCCCAAACATTGGATTTTGTCCTGCATTCTTAGCCCCAACTCTGCTAATTTGTCTCAAGTCGATAGTAACCCGGCCCACTATCAAGAAACAGTGTAAATTGTTTTTGTGTACCCTCCAAGATATCATATGCTTTAAAAGTAGCTTCGGTACAAGTAGTTTTTTCCTTACACTCGGGAGCAGTGTAACCGCTGCTGGTTCAGTATATGCTCCGTTGAGCTCAGCGACGGATACAGTTTTTACGTGATCAATACCCGAAGTGTCATCCATTTGAGAAAACCATT
>WTCN01000094.1 GCA_013138555.1 Methyloprofundus sp.
AAATTATTTTGATTGTGTTTTTAAAGAGCCGAGAGATAATGAATAATCATTCATCCCTACTGAGTTTGACTATTATACAGAGCCAAAACTCGATGTCAACATTTATTTTTAATTTGTTTTGAGAAGATAAACAACTCAGAACTAAAAACAAACATTAACCGAATCCGAAGATTCAACCTTAATCTCTTAAGGAGCCGACTATTATAACGTTTAAAACGTTTTGGTCAAGCTTTTATTTTAAGTTAATTTAGAAGCCAACATCGAGGAATAAAACCACCATCCAAAACAACCGGATAACGCCAATAAACTCAAGCCCTTAAACCAACTCCTCTTCAGCAAACTGCGTTGAAGAGCTGGCTATTATACATCGCTTTCGTTCATCGTCAACTTTTTATTTTAACTTTCGACATTTTTTTACTCCAGCACTTATTTCTGGACTCATTCCCATCTATATAGTGCGACCTAAGCATCGCGACTAAAGCCCCTCCTACCGGTACAGACTTATACCCGCTATTCCTTGCGCACCACAGCTAATCGCTTTTTTATAGTCCTCTCTCGCCATACCACCCAGTGCAAAAACGGGAATATTAACTTCAGCAACCCACGCTGCAAATTGTTGCCACCCTAAAACCTTTGCTCCAGGATGCGAAACTGTCTCCATTACCGGTGATAACACTGCAAAATCCAGAGCCAATTGCTCAGCCTTGCGTAACTCCTGTAAATTATGACACGATGCCGCCATCAATCCAGGGCTTTCAGGACGCTGACTCAAGCTCATCAAATCAAATGAGGTCAGATGCAGCCCTTCGCCTAACTCCCTTTGCACCGGCATTTGCGAGTTTAACAAATACTCCACACCTAGCTTATGACACCGATCCCTTACTGCTCTCAATATTTTTTCAGCATCTGACTCATTCAGCTCTTTAACCCTTAACTGTATCAGATTGACACCTTGCTCTAGCGCACTTTCAAAATTATGCATTAGCTGTTGCGAATCATTCCCACCAATAATTGCATAATGCCGCCCTAGCTTGATAGCGGACACTATTGCCTTATTTGCTGCCGGGAATTCATAAGCATCCAACTCCTGAACAGTCACCCACTTACACTCTTGACCCTCACGCCCAATAGGCTCACCTGCAAAGTCACACACCTCCCGGACATGCAAGCAAACATGACATTCGGGGTAATTAAAATTTATTTTGATTAACGGACCGCTCCCCAAAGGCTTTATATTAAGCTCTTCAAATAACTCTCTATTTAAAGCCTGCTCATCATTTTCTGAGTTTTCAAATTTTCCGCCCGGAAACTCCCACAACCCACCTTGATGAACATCGGCCTTCCGCCTGGCAATTAAAACTCGCCCGACCTTATCTCGCACCACCCCAACCGCGACATCAATCCCAGACATAAGCTTAAGTCCGGTACTCCGCATTAATACGCACATAATCATAGGAAAAGTCACAGCTTAAAACCTGCTGCTCTACCTGCCCTCTTCCCAAAATCACTGTGACAGAAATTTCTTCCTTATTCATCACTTCTTGACCTGCCTCCTCAGTGTACGCAGCAGCACGTCCGCCTTTTTCTACTATACAGACATCATCTAAATAAATAGAGATTTGAGCAACATCCAACTGCTCAACACCTGAGCGCCCAACAGCCGCGAGAATACGCCCCCAATTTGGGTCACTGGCAAAAAAAGCCGTTTTCACCAAAGGAGAATGCGCAATTGTTTTCGCAACCTGCACTGCCTCCGCTTCATTTATCGCTTGCTGAACTTTAATCTTAATTAACTTGGTCGCACCCTCACCATCTCTGATAATAGCCTCTGCAAGGTACATACAAGCCTCTTGAATAGCTTGCTGAAAAATTCGCATAGCCTCACTATCTTCGAGAATTTCTGGCAAGGTACTTTTACCACTTGCCATTAAGACACAAGCATCATTGGTTGAAGTATCACCATCAACAGTAATACGATTAAAGGATTGCTCTACTGCCAGCGATAAACATTGCTGCAAGTTTGCCTGAGAAATTTTGGCATCCGTTGCCACAAAGCCCAGCATGGTTGCCATATTTGGCTGTATCATCCCCGCGCCTTTAGACATACCAGTAATCGTGACTTCATGGCCGTCTATTTCAATAACTTTTGAATAGCCTTTGGCAAAAGTATCCGTCGTCATAATGGCATGAGCTGCTTTAGGCCAGTTATCTTCGATTAAATTAGACTGGGTTTGCGGCAGCGTAGCAACTATTTTTTCAATGGGTAACACTTCACCAATTACCCCCGTAGAAAAAGGCAACACTTGTTCGGCATTAATATTATGTAAAGCAGCCACTTCAACACAACTAGACTGCGCATCCAACATACCTTGTTCGCCAGTACCGGCATTGGCATTGCCTGAATTAATTAATAAATAGCGCGGCCGCCTCTCTAAATGCTTACGCGCGACATGCACAGGTGCAGCACAAAATGCATTTTGCGTAAAAACAGCCGCACAAGTTGATCCTTCTGCCATTTCTATTAATAACAAATCATCTCGTTCGGTTTGCTTAATTCCTGCACAGGCCGTGCCTAATTTAATACCTGCCACTGCATGCATTTGTGGAAACTCACATTTTCCAACTGCCATATAACCTTCTCTCTTATTTATTGCCGAGGTAATGCAAATGAAACATCCCTTTAGGGCTAGATATTTTCGCGCACGAATGTACCCTATGCTTTAAAAAACACCAGCACGCCGCTAATCTGCTCCACCTCTTGAGCTAACACGGTACAACGATTCTTAATTGTATTGACTTGCTGCGACATACTAAACATCGTATCTGGCAAAATAACCTCAAGTTCAAGACACCCCTTTATATAATGAATCCTAAAGCCATCAATTAAAGGATAATTTTCCGCCAGATACTCCTTTAAAAGCCGATCAACATCTTCCCGCAGTAATGATGCCTCATGACGCACTTTATATTCATCATTCTCTGGATCCACATGCACCAGCACTTCCTGCACATCATCAAACTTATCAATCAGCATATCCCTGACCACATCGGCAATCATATGCCCTTCTGATACTGTAATTCGTGAGTTAACGACAATATGTGCATCCACCAGCGCATCTTCCCCCATCTGCCGGGTACGTAATAAATGTATGTTTCTGACACCTTTTGTCGCAGCAATCTCAGCACGAATTTCCTCAACGACCTCATCAGATAAACCAGTATCAACCAGCTCTTTAATACTCTCTGATACCAGATTAATACCAATTTTAGCAACCATCAAAGCAACAATAATGGCCGCGATAGCATCAGCCCAGATATACCCTAACAAAGATCCTGCCACACCAATCAATACAACAATTGAGGAAATTGCATCACTACGGTGATGCCATGCATTAGCCAATAATAATTTTGAACGGGTAATGATAGCCACCCGCTTGGTATACTGATAAAGCCACTCATTCGCAAGAATTGAAATAGCAGCAATACCCAGCGCACTCTGCTGTGGAACCAATAATCGCTCTGGCTGCAATATGCGTTCATATATATCCCAGGCTATCCCGCCTGCAATAATAATAAGACCCATCCCCAATATAACTGTTGCTATCGTTTCAAAACGGCGATGCCCATAAGGATGATCATGATCAGCCTCACGCGCGCCCAGCCTTACCGCTACCAGGACCAATAAATCACTCGCCAAATCAGATAATGAATGCACACCATCAGCAATTAATGCGGCTGACTGACCCAATATCCCAAAACCTATTTTTATGATGCTTAAAAAAACATTGACCAGTGCACCAACAATCGTCACCCTGTTTTTTAACTTAGTAAGTTTTACCGCATCATAAGCTTTAGCCATTAGTCACCAACTTCCAAAGTAATCTTATATTCATATTCTCCAGATTGCGCCTGTAACACTTTATGTCCATTAATTCGACACCAGGCCGGAATATCCTGCAACACCCCTGGGTCTGTACATATTACACTGAGTACATCACCTTGCTGCAGTTGCTTTACTTTGTCCTGAGTACGAATAACAGGCAATGGACATAGTAAACGCCGAGCATCTAATTCATATTCACTCATACAAACCACTCTTTTGGCAGCTCATCTGCCGCCAAAGGCTTGACCTGCAAGGTAGATTCATTGCCCGCCAAATCTCGTACTGAAACTTCTACTTGCTCAGCACTGCGCCCTTGGCCATAACGCGCAACAATTTGTGCAGCCAGATACAAGTCCTCAGCACTTGCCTCACCATCAATCAAAGCCAAGGGCCCTCTATGACTCGCACAATTCATATTAATATAATTTTTCTTATACCCCTGCATAAAACGCGCCTCACCATCTTCACGCGCAACAATCACTTTAAAATTTTGCCTGGGGCGTATATGACGACCGACTTTTAGCAACATCACATCATCAAGCTCATACTCCTTAGTGCCACGCGCTTTCCATAAATCTACTAATTTTTTTGAATAGCTTTCATCCGTCAAAAAGCAACAGCCACCTGCGGGCTGCGAATAGTCTTTTAAGCCATATTTATCAGCTAAAGCCATCTGCGGCTTGCGCCCGCGCCCAGTAAAATCAAATAATTCATCACGATGAATCCATCCTTCCCGCTCTGGCAAGGTCGCAGGCAAATTTTGGGCACATAAAGGCCGGACCAGGCGATCATCAGCCCCTGATTCTGCCGCAATAATCGGCATGGTATCCCTGCGTTGCGACATAGGCCGCTGCCCAATCACTTC